>JAEOTK010000022.1 GCA_016839875.1 Candidatus Heimdallarchaeota archaeon | reverse complement strand
TTATACGAACTTGTTTATCTGGTTTCGTTTCTGATGACATTATATTAGTGCAAGGAAAACCAATGTTTGTCAATCAAGATAATTATTTGATGAGAAGTAGTGCATATATCCATACTCAATTTTTCCATATCTATCAAAAGAGTAGAGGAACAAGAGGAGGTGTGATTTTTGCAGGAACTACAGGAATGTTTCGTGCAGATCTATTGAAGAAATTTGGTGGATTTTATGATGATACTTTAGCTGAAGATACAGATACATCATTTGCTCTTATGTCAGCTGGGTTCAAGACTAGTTATATTCATGAGGTTTGTTCCAAGGGCCTAGTTCCTTGGAATCCCATCAGTATGATTAACCAGGTTTGGAGATGGACTAATGGAATTACTGCAATATTCCGTAAAAGACTTTTCAAAATCCTTAGAGGGAAAAATTCATTCATTAACAAAGTAGATATATTGAGTACAATTTCTACACCAATTATAGGTGTTGCAATCTGGTTTGTTAATCTTTTACTCTATATAATGTATAAAACAGGAATAGAATTTATTAGGCCTGATTTAGCTCAAACTATACCTCTTCTATTACTTGCTCCAGTTTTAATTTCATTTGCCAGTTTAGTTATGGCATTAGTAGCTTGGAGAAGAGAAGAAAAAGAAGATAGAATGATCAGATTACGTGGATTTTTTGGAATGTTATGGACAATTGGTGCATTTTATATGCTAATGCTTACAGCACAATCCTTCCTAGTTTGGGCTGTTTTAAGTGCCTTGTTTGGTGTCAAGAAGGATTTTGATAGAACAGTTAAAGAAAAGACAATTACCATGGGAAAAATGAGTCAAAAGCTCAAGTACACAATTTGGTCTTTGGGACTTTTAGGTTTATCAGTTTTATATTACATAGCTAGTTGGGAAACATTAAGAGATGGTAATGCTTTATTTGGCTGGTTTATCATTGCAGCTATTTCCATAACAATACCAATAATTATCACACTTACACATTTTAGACAATTAGATTTAATGAGAAGGTTCGCAGCAACCAAAACTGCTGCTGATGTTGAAAAAGAATATGAGGAATAAACTATGGAAGTAATAGATACAAGAATCATTCTTCCAATAATTTCCATTTTAGCAGTTGGTTCTTTAGAGGTAGATTTGCTTAAGAAATGGATCCTTAAAATAAAGACCTCTGATTCCTTACTCGAATATCTTCTTGAATCATTAATCTTAGGTACAATATCCCTAATTATACCAATGCTAGCCGTTGGGATTTTAGCTGATAGAATTGATAGTAGTAGAATACTTGAGCGATTTGTTTACATCTATTTTGCTGTTGGTTTAGCATATCTAGTCTTCAAAGTATACATGTGGATTAGAAGGAAGCTCCCCAGTATTGTTCTTAGTGAAAGAAAGAAACTTGCAAAATCGGTAGAAACTTTGTTGCTTATAGTAGTTTTACTAATGATATTCTTCTATACTCTTCAAGGTCTTATCTATCCTCTTAGAGGTTGGGATTTTCTTCACTTTTATCTTCCGAATTCATTCAGGGTTTATATAACGGGTCAACTGGGAGAAATCAATGAATTGAATTTCTACCCTCAATTTAAACCTCCTCTGAATGTCCTATTATACTCATTCGTTTTTTATGTTACACAATCCGAAATGCTACATCTAGTTCCTCTTATGTATCTGGCAGGAACTGCTTTTCTTTGTTACAAAATTGCAAGATTTGAAGGATTTACTAAACGTAATGGGTTGATAGCTTCAATAGCTTTCTTAGCAACTCCTTTTGTGTTTTTCTTAGTATATGAGTTTCAATATTATCAAGAAACCTATGTCATGTTCTTTACGACTGCCGCCTTCTATTTCTTCAGAAGGTTCTTCAAAGAAGAGAAAACGAAAAACAAGTTATATCTTGCACTTCTAGTTTCTCTCTCACTCAGTGGGTGTATTCTCAGCAAAGTTAGTGGGTTCATTATACCAATTGTACTGTTTGTTGCAATGCCATCTGATAAAATTGGAAAGATACTTCGTGTCCTAATTATCACAGGTTTTTCCGTCCAGTTAATTCGGAAATCAATTTTTGATATTTATTTGGGAACAGGTATCTTAATTGGACTACTCTCCATTTATTGTATTTATTTAGTCTTCAAAAGCAAAACCTTACAGTTTTCTATTAAAAGATGGGGTTTTATCTCAGGAATATATTTCCTACCTCTAGCTATAGGAATCCTGTGGGGTTTATACATTCTTACAATCCCTGGAGTCAGAGATATATTATTCGATCTTTACGTGAATGTTCAATATAACCAGATTAGTCTTAAATGGCCTGGGATAGCTTTACCTGCTACAGAGACATATTTAGAAAATGCTCACACTGCAACCTTTATTTCATCATCATTCTCAATTTTGATTGCTACTATGTTTGCTGGAACCTGGGCTATATTCAAAATCATAGGTTTAGTTAAATCTAATAACAAACACAATGAATTGCTATTGTGGGTCGTTTTCTTCTTTGTATTTTGGCAGGGATTTTTTGCCAAAGGTTCTATAAGATATATGTCGCCTATAATTGTTCCTTTAACCATCGTTTTTGTGGTTGGACTAGTATCTCTTATTGACTTTTTTAACAAAAGAGATGGTAAAGATAGAGATGGTTTTTTGGCAATTATTTTTATCATTGCTAGTGCTTATTTGTCACTTTATCCGATAATGCCCTTTGAAATTATAAGTGAGGATTTTCACCTTAGGTGGTATTTAGCTCATTATAAAATTGGTTCACTTATTGGTTATATCATACTATTTACTCTTTTCACGATTTTCCTGATTTGGAAAGAGAAAGAAATGAAATTTAGCTTTTCACAAATTTATTCAAAGAAATTCAATTATAGAAAAATATTATCTGGATTCCTAATATTCATACTTTTCTTTGTTCCATTTGGTGCTCAAGCAGCTCTACTTATTTACGTAAAATTTGATTTGAATGCGTTTCAGAGTGAGTACTGTTACTATACGAGAGCTGATTATATGGAATTAGTTGATGCAATTAATCGATTGGGTTTTTCTGATGATCAAGTTGTCTTAACGATAAACACCCCCGGTTTGGAATATTATGCATCGCAACCAGTTATTGATATGTTCATGCTAAGTTTAATCAAAGATTCGGGACTTGGGAATACTACGTTTCCTTTGAGTGTAAAAAATGTCACTAAAATGTTAGGATTCTTTGAAACCTATAATGTAGCTATCTTTGTTACTCTAAATACCACAAATGATTGGTATCCAGCTTTCCTAGTTGAATACTACTGGCATTATTTCATATACCGTTTCTTATATACCAATCTCTATTTCGATTTGAGATTCACGAATTCGGAATATATTATGTTTACATTAAATTCTTATGAACCATTTATTGGGCCTGTTGATATTCAGATTGTTGGTGGGACTGATAAAGAAAGCCTTCTTGCTTCTAACCCTAACTCTGTTCAAGTGAATGCAAATACTTCTACTATAGATGCTTTATTGGATCTAACTGGGGTTCCAAGTACACAACCTGTAAATGTAAGCATAGAAACTGGTTACACAACTTTGTCAAATAGTACGTTAAGTACAGAGACTATTTTTTATAGTGAACTTAAACCTGTGATTGAAGAATTTACAAGGGTACACTTACTCAGTTTACCACTAGAAACAACTCTGATTTCATATATCGATATTTCAATAGTCTATGAAGATTACTTTGGAATTATCGAAGAAATAAATTATTCCCTCTCTCCGATGTTTGGAAGTTCCGTCAATATCACAAGACAAACTAACTTCTGGAACTATACAGGATTTTATGGTTTTACTTATAGTTAAAGCTAGTAGTTTATCTTCTTGTGTAAGTGATTTTCTTGACTTTCTTTGCTTTTCTAGCAATAAGAATCGATGAGATGAGAGCCGTAAATAGAATCAGAACAATATTAAGTAGAAAGAGACCTCCACCCCCTGAAGGAGAGAAAGTGTGTCCAAAGAACACGGTTTGATTTACAACTGCAAGAAGTTTGAGTACGGCTGTACCTAGTCCATATCCTATCAAAGAAGCAACTAAGGAGATGAAACCTAAACGTGAGAATATAGTAACTATTGCGTTGAGATTTGTTCCCCCTATCATTCTGACAATAGTAGTTTCTCGTCGACTTTCTTTATAGACATTTTGCAAAATTGAATACATATTTACTATAACTACAAGAAGAATCAAAATGACTTCAGCATAAGCAAGAGTGTAAGTAAACAGTAATGAACCTCGCAGATAATAATCCATATACTCTAATGATAAAGAAACCAAAAAGGCAAAACCTGAAACTGGCTTGAATGGTATTTTTAACCATTGCTCTTCAGTAGCTGTTGGTAGTATAACTGTTATTGATTCTTTTCCAGGTTCAAACGATCTTCTTAATTCTAGAATCTCTCCCGTTTTTAGAGTAACTGTGAGATTAACTATTCCATATGATATCCAGAGGGAGATACTTGAATATAGTCCTGTTGTGGTTGAAATTTCTCCATCTATACTAGTATTGAAAACAACCGGAACATTATACACTTGAGAACCATTATCATAAACAAAATCAAATATTACTTTATCTTTTGGAGATATGATCTTGAAAAATACCTCTTGATTCATAGAATAAATTTGAAATGGTATTGAGTAGATTTTATTTTGGATTCTGTAATAACAAGTATAACCTCCTGTAAAAATCGTAGTAAAGCATTGTCCATTACCGTTAGTTAGTAAAGTTCTCAATCTAGAACCCGATGTGTCTCTGATTACAATTGATATATCTTCTATCGGTGAGTTTGCATATTGATCATTAACATTCAATATTGTATCTAACCAACCAATAGTAATTTCACTATCTAAACCATCTGAGGTCTTAAGTTCATACCTATAATGCTCTCCCATATAAGTAAAACTTACATAATACCTACCGGGATAGATGTCAAATAGAAGCCTTCCCTCTGTATTTGTTATCCCTTCCCATTGTGTATTATTATAATAGCTACTAATTGAAAGAGAGTAATCATTCAACGGGATAGGTGTATCACCACTTAGCAATTGGAAAGTTAAATTAACTGTAACATAATTCAAACCTGTTACAAATGTATAATTGATAGATCTTTGATTGTAGAATGAATCAGTAAGAATGAATGTTAATGTGTGTTTTCCATCATTATATTCAAGATGGTATAGTCTGTCATAAGTATAGATTGGTCCCGTGTGGTCTTGTTGAAATAATATTTCTACGGCATCACCATCAAGATCAAGCGGAACAATTGATTCACTATCACCAAGAAATGGAGAATTTATGATAATCGTTGGTCCTATTGTATCAATTATAATCCATTGCTCATTGATATTTTCACTCATTCCAATTTGATGTGAAATTGCATAGTAAGCACCATTAGTCAAGTGTAAAGATATTTCGCTGTTAATGGTTTCATTATAATCAAAATATGGGAAATAGATACTTACGTCTCCTGCGTAGCTGGAATTAATTGTTGTAGGATAGAGATTAGATGAATTAAAACCTTCAATTATTGAAAAACTCCATTTTCTCGTTCTACTTGCGAAGAGATTTACGGAAAAAGTTATAGTCAAATTATAATCGCCAGGGAAGAGGTAAACTCGTTTGAAATGAGACATGAGACCTTCAATGTTAACAGGTCCCTCTATAGAATATTTAATTTCATAAACAGGTGCGTTTGAAAAAACCTCGATATCAATAAAACCTTGGTTAATTAATCCACCTAATTCATAAAGCAGATAAAAATCAATAGGCGTGGTATCTGTGAAATTCTCTGTAGTAAATTCGTAATAATAACTTGCAGTATTTCCTGCTAGATCACATGCAATTATGCTTAAGTTATGAAGCCCATTTGTTTGCGGACATTTTATTTTCTCTTGAGAATCAAATGAATAAGCTAGATTATCCCAAGAATATTTTAACCATGAAAGAGTTTCATTGCTTTGATAAAATATATTATTTCCAGCCTCTATAGCTGTTTGATTACTGTACGAGAGAGTAATGTTTGGTGCGGAATTATCTATAATTATGTTGTAAGATCTGTTGTACCATATAGTTAAGAAATTTAAGGAGAGATATAGTGTGTGATTGCCTTCATCCAAGCTGCTGGTTTCTATACTAAGGTCTGAAATTGGAGTATCAGGAAATGTATCCCAACGGTATAAGGCAGTTGTTGCAGGAAGTGAATAATAGACAGATATTTCTTCTCCCTCAATAATTCGGAGATGGTCAGGTAAACCAATGACACCTATTTTCTGTGGAATGTCCTCTATAATAAAATAAAATAACCATTCTTTACTTTCGTTTGCAGTTGATCCTTTTATTGTTAATTTGTGAATGCCTATTTCAGAAGGGCTTTTGATATTTGAACTTGTTAAAATCTCCCAGCTATCACTATTCCATCGATAAGTTGTATTGTGACTAAAGTAAAGAGACGAATTTAGAAAAAGGGTTGATGAGGGAGAGATGTGTGTACCATTAACTGCATTAGTAAAGGATATCGTCTCTGGAAAATCATGGGATATTGTAAAGTATACAGTTGTTTCTGCATAATTCTTACTCTTATCCCCACTACCAGGGTAATCTTGATTAAATACTATAACTGTGATTGAATGATCTCCCTCATCGAAAGGAACGAAAATTCCGGGAGGTGGAATTTGTCCTTCCTCTGCAATATAAAATTCCCTTATATCTCCAAAATTTCCATCAGGATAGAAATAAATAGAATATCCTCGTGTTGCACTTATTGAAACATTCGCTTCAGTTCCTATAACGATACTGTGATTTTTTGGCGTTCTCATACCTATTGATGGGTGACGACTGATTAGTTCAACTTCTATATTATTTATTTCTCCCGTAGTAAATGCTATAGATTTCCAGTATACATTATAATCAAATTCAGCATAATAACTCCCATTACTAACAGTGATTACTGCTTCACCATTTTCATCGGAAAGTGCATAGTATGTTTTTGCTCTTGTCACCTTTTCTTGTTTTTCTTGACTGTAAACTTCTATTTCCACACCTTCTATGGGCTCATCTTCATCAGTAATTACCCTAATATTGAGATCTCTTCGGATGTAAGGTACAAATACTTCAATGATTCTGTCAGCTCCTAAAATCAATTCATATGGTTCAGATAGTAAGCTTTCTACATCTATTTGTATCTCATACTCACCAAAAGGAAGAACAGCTGACATGGTATAGGAATTGATAATAATCTCTTCTTTGATCAAATTGCCTTTACCACTTCTAATATAGACAGTAGCGTTCAAAGAAGTTATACTATTTGGGGTAGTAATATTAATAGTAAGTTCATACTCACTAGTAACGATTTCTCTTACTGCTTCTTTCGAAACTTGGTCCAGATCAACTTTAACACGTATATGTGTAATATAGTTAAATGATTCAAATGCAAAAAATTGTCCGATCCAAAGAGGTGCAATTATCTCATCATCTAGCAGTGTATTCGTTACAAAGATTGATTTAATTTTGAATTCCATCGCAGCATTTGATCTTGTGGAGAATACTATAAACAAATCTCCAACTTCTAAGTTATTTCTACTAGCAAATCTAGTACCCACGCTGATTTCATAAGTGTCATTACTGTCTAACGGATCCCCATCTATATAACTAACATCCGTAAACTCCCAGAATTTTCCTATATCCACCCCTCTAAAATAAACAGCTTTATCTTTGTAAACAGCTGCTGTCATAACCTCAGGACTCACATCCATAACACCAGGTATAGTCCTCACTGTTTCTGCTAATTCAAGTGGCAATATGCTTGTATATGGAGTAGATGCTTTTGGGTTTGAAATGACTAGAATATTCTCACTTTCTCCTAGATAAGATGAAGTAGCATCTATTATACTGTCCATGAGGATAGCTCCTCCTGTAATTATTGTGGAACTTATGAGAAAGCCAATAAAAGCTATAAATAATCGCTTTTTAGGTAAGATGTTGTAGAGAAAGGTTGCCCTAAGACTCATTATAGCTCCTCCCTTATAACCTTGATTTTGGCAGCTTCAATCGAAGGATAAATTCCTGATACTATGGAAAGTGAAACTGAGAGTAGAAATATTATCCCAACTAAACTAGCATTAATATTGAGTGCAATAAATGGCAATCCAGTGATAGCTGATACAATAGCTACAACACCACTCACTCCAAGATAGCCTACCACTATTGCAAGAACAGCTGAGATCAAACCAATAAATAACGCCTGCATCATAAAAAGAAGTGTAATATGATATTTCGTTGACCCTATGGATCGCAAGACAAAAATCTCTTCTTCACTTTCCTTAACAAGGGTATAGATGCTGTAAGTTATTGAAACTAGCATTAAGACAAAGAAAAGAATCTCTAAAAGTGTGAGAGTTTTGATTACCTCATCTGTTGCATAAATTATGAAATTTTGAGTTTGCTTTTCTTCTGTTATTTCCAAATCATTAAATTCAGCTTTGATTTCATCAATGATTGTTTCAACTTCTCTTGTATCCAAAATGAATAATTCTATAAAAGAAACAAAATTCAATGTAGAATTAAATTCAAAGTTATCAATAGATGCAAGAATCTCTATATCAAATTCTTGACTTGACTCAATTATATTTACTACTGTGAAACTATCATTAACTAGAGTATTAGCTGATTCATTTAATTGGATAAAATCACTTTGAATCTCTACCTCGGCACCTAATCCGGATGATAACATACTCATTAAATGTTGCCCCATTATGATCTCGTTTTCGTCTGGAACAGATAGAGCATATGCATAACTATGTTTCTGATACAGTTCAAAAGTTGTGAAATTTATTAATCTTAGATGCGTACGTATCTCCGTTCCCGTTTCACCTTTTACTGTAATCTCAAAATATAATTGCGGTAGAACAATATCAACATTAGGAGTATATTCAGAGTATTCCTCCAAGAAACTTAGAACTTCTAAATCTATTCTGCTTTCTGATAAGCTCTGTCCAGTTTCTGTAACTAAAAGAAAATTAGAAGGTCTGACAATAGATGCCATCCCACTGATGTTTGCAGCATATCCTCCCACTAACAGTACTGTAGCTATATAGATTACTAAGGCTAAAGTCAGTGTCATTATTGCCTGAAATGTCCTCTTTTTATTATGGAAAAAGAACCTTACAATAAATCCTAGCATCAGTTATCACTTTGCTTTTCCTACTATCTAAAAACTTTCGATATAAAAGTTTCTAAAAGAAAAGAAGGGATATGCTCCCTTTAAACGGATGAATTCAAGCCGGAGCAACTAACAAGAAGTAAATCAATCTTTGGATTATTAATGTCAGATAAATTGCAACACCAACTGCAAATAAAGATGGAACTCTTGTCTTTGATGGGGTTACTCTGTTTACCCCAAGCCCTAGGTATAATAGAAAACCATAGAAGAAGATGTTCACTGGTATAACCGTAATAAGTTGATAAACTGCCGTTATCTGTTCCGTCTGAAAAATAGCTCTATCTCTTGGATGAAAACCTACTGCTTCAAGATACTTTACTCCTGCAAAGATGTAGCATATTATTAGAATGAACATTGCGATTGAAGCAATATAAACTGCGTTTCTATAAATCTGTCCCCACTTTCTTTCTCCTAATAGAAGAGCGTAGATTAATGGGAATACAAATACCCATGTAGCCCAAGTTAATAAACCAATTATCATTTGATCGAGAACATCACTTGCTAGTGGATTTGCGAAATTGAAAGGCTGATCCAATTCAGGAAATAGTCCTCCTGGAAACAATGGATATACAATCAATTCCGTGAAGTATCCTCCTGCGAAGATCATGAAACTTATGTAAATCAGAAGTGATACAAGAATGGTAAACAAGAAGTAGTTAGGAAGTAATTCTGAATAACTTGCTCTCGTTGGTCTCGAAATATAATCTCTTGGAAATCTAAAGATATCTTTTACATTTGTAAACTTAAACAGTAAAAATATACCAATCAGTGGTATTGCTATTACAGCAATTAATAATAAAAGATACAGTACAAAACCAACCGGGTTTCCGATTCTAAGTAATAAATTATCCCAAACAAAAGTTTTGATTCCGAATTCCGGCATTCCTTGGAATGGAGCAGAACCAAAAATCAGTAAAGAATACCAACACATTGCTAGAGTTACGAAAACTGTAGCAAGGTAGTCCCAAATTTTGAATTTACGCTTTTGTGTGTCAAGATACCATAATTTCTTGTAGATAATCTCTGTTGCATCTGCTTCAAAATCAGTCAAAACTAACCCATCAATTCTGAGCTCTCCGTATTTCTCAAAGAATCTTTTGGAAATCATTCCAAGAAGTTCATATGTGTCTTTGATATCCATTCTTTTATCTACAGTTAAAACAAAGAGTAAATCCCCCTTATCTTCTTGAAAAATGATTCTAGAAGTAACTAGCTCAAACTCGGATATTTTCTCTCTTTGGGTCTCAGAAGCCATTGAGTAAATTGCACTCATCAATCCTCCAGTTAGTGCAACATCTACAGCTTCTTCTGTTTTTTCAAACTCTTGACTATAAAATATTTGACCGTAAGTTGTAAGAATCAGAAGATGTTTTATCACAGTTTATTCCCCTTTTCTTATATCTCTCTATATGAATACTCTAGGCTAAAAATCTTGTGGCGCCAAAAACGAAGTAAACGAGTTGATAGCTAGAAGGGAGGAAAATGAGGAAATTAGGTTCCCTCAAAATAAGCATCCTTATATTTCTCTTGTTCTGATGTCAGCTTATCAATCTCATATCCCATTAATTTAAGCTTCAAATCTGCAATATTCTCATCTTGATCTC
>JAEOTK010000153.1 GCA_016839875.1 Candidatus Heimdallarchaeota archaeon | reverse complement strand
GTTATCAAGCAGGTCTTCCCTGTTATCCAAGAATTATTCTGCACAGTGTTACTTGTAAACTTCTTATTTATAACAACACTTATTCGTGCATGTCAAATCTTAATCCTAATCTTTTTTAATATCTCATCGATATCCAACTCATGAGTAAAGAGAAACCTAAAGTCTATTTTGGATCTGTTCAGCATGGAAAAGCAGCAAGGTTTGCTTCTTTTGGTGCGAAATTTGACAAAATCGTAGAATTATTACTAGAAGAGATCACTATAGAGGAAAAGGATAAAGTAGCTATTAAAATGCACCTTGGATTTAATGATGGATATCACACTATACCTGTCTTTTTTGTTAGAAGGCTTGTTGAAGCTATAAAGAAAAAAGGAGGGTATCCATTTATTACTGATAATCCAACTGCAGTCTACAATGCTGTAGATAGAGGATATACACAAGAAACATGTGGATGTCCTATAATTCCTGTAGCTGGTGTAAAAGATGGTTATGTTACATCAGTTGAAGTAAATTACAGAGGAATAGATGCAATTGATTTAGGAGGAGTTCTTAAGGATGCAGATGTTTTGATTGATTTATCGCATGCTAAAGGACATGGATCTTGTGGTTATGGAGGAGCGATAAAGAATCTAGCACTAGGAGCTTATTCTGGACCATCTAGGTGGAGAAAAATTCATGGTGCTTCTCATGCAGATGAATATTGGGATAAAGAAAAAGGCTCACCAGAACTAGCTAAAAAATTAGTTGAAGCATGTCCATATGGAGCATTAAGCTATGACGAAGAAAAAGATGAATTTAAAAGAAACTATCATGATTGCAGACAATGTAGAACTTGTTTAGAGATGGATCACGGTGCAGGAGCTATAAAACTTCCTAGAGAAAGTTACACTGCTTTCAATGAGATGATGAGTATTGCGACACAAAAAGTGTTAGAAACTTTTAAACCAAATAAGGTCACGTATATAAATTTCCTAATGCAGATAACGACCTATTGTGATTGTTTCGGAATGGGGATGACAAATATTGTTAATGATATAGGTGTTGTTGGTAGCAAAGACATTGTTGCAGTTGAACAAGCTACTCTTGATCTAATTAAAGAAGAAGGTTTGATTGAGAAAAATATTCCCCCTTACTTCAAACATGCCAATCTAAATCCTGACGAGGATCTTCATCCATTTACACGAGTCCACGGTCCTTACAAGGATCCTTATGAAGCTGTAGAATTTGCGGAGAAGCTTGGTTTAGGTTCATCAGATTATGAACTAGTCGAAATTTTATCTCCTGAAGAAACTATGAAGATGGAAGCTCCTAAGATGCAATATGAGGATGCACCATCTTTCTTCTAGTTTTTTTCTTAAAAATTTATAAAGAAGTTTTTCAACCACGAGATGCAAGTTACGTTGAAAAATAACTATTCTTTTTTCCTCTTTAGCATTAGGAATATAATTGATGTTGTTATTAGATCTGTTACTGGTCCATATGCGATTCCTGCGGCGAAGGTTGAATAGTCTTTGAAAGGATCAATTAATAGTATTGCTACTGAAAAGATTAAGCCAAACAATAAACCTCGTATCAGAGCATTAACCCAAGGTTGCCATTTTTCTCCCTTAAAGAAAGCTATAGTTCCTGCTAAACCAATAGTTATACCAAGTATAACTCTCATTGTCCAAATACCCATCAAATATGCGATATTATCACCAAAATTCCCGGGAATTCTTTGTACTGCACCGAGTATGCAAACTACACCTAGTATTGCCCCAGTCAATGTTGATATTCCAAGTCGTTTATAGTCTACCATTTTCATTCAACTAATAATTAGAAATCAGTTTTAAAAATATAATTGAAAAACAAAAATCTTCCCTAAATAGCCTTAAAATTTTGTTTCTCTTCATTACAAATCATTTGTATAGCATGACTACCAGACAGTATGCTTGGTTGAACTCCACCAGTTTGCATAGCCCATTGTCCAGCTAAATAGAAATTATCTAAACCAGGAAGAGTCTTCTCTACTTTAGCTAGCATTCTTTCAGAGGATGGCATCCAACCCATGCTTGCGCCTTCCTTGCATTTCGTATATCGATAATATGTGAATGGTGTTGCAACATCTGTTACTTCTACTTCTGATGAAATGTTTGGATAGAAGCGTTCTAAAACTTGCAAAACTTCTTTAGCAGCTCTTTTTTTCTCATTTTTGTATTCTTTTAAGTTGTTTCGTAAATCCTTCCAATATTCCCAAGGAGTTTCAAATTCTGCTTGAATAACAGTTTTTCCTGAAGGTGCAAAGGAAGAACTATAGTTGAATATTCTAAGAAAAACAAAGTTCGTTTCTTCATTTGCAATACTAATAGGTTCTTTTAACTTGATTAGTCTCATCCATGCATCATCAAGAAATTCTCGTTTTACTCCATAGCTTATAGCAAGCAAAGGTGGAGAAACCTTCAATTCACGGTAATCTTCTTTTATTCGTTCATTAACATATTTACCTGATAACAGCTCAAAAATAGTATGATATCCATCTGCAGAAGAGATTACATAATCTGCGAAATGAGTATCTCCATTAGTTAGACGCACACCAACGGCACGATTATCTTCAACCAATATCTCTTCTACATCACACTTGTAGTTTACCTCTCCTTTTAGGTCTAGATATCGTTTTTCCATATTTTTCACCAAATCATATGACCCTTCTGCGATTAAACCCATATGATTAGTGGAGAGTAAACCAAGTATCATTAAAATAAACCAAACAGGGACATCGGGAAGAAACATATACATGAGAAGATCTTTTAGGAGAGGATCTTGAATTTGAGAACTATAGTTTCTAACGGATTTCCCATACTTTCCAAATATGTATCTAGCAATTTTAACATAATCACTCATCATTCGGATGTGATCCCACAAAGTAGTCAACTCTGAAGGCTTTTCGAGTCCTATCATGCTAATATCTATTTTCGCCATTTTTTGCGAGCCTTTGATGATTTGTTTGATCGTTTTAACATCATCTGGAAAGAGTTGTATCAACTCATTTTGAAGCCGGTCTAAATCCTTGTGAATTCTAATACTCTTACCTTTCTCCTCATCTACGAATTCTCCGTATACATCCATATCAACATGTTTTGCTTTGTGAACCCCTACCTGTTTGAATATCTTGTATAAATCAACTCCGGGTTTATATCCCGTATTGAAATGAATTCCTCCATCTATCAGATATTCTCCTCTCTTCCAACAAGCTACTACACCCCCAG
>JAEOTK010000152.1 GCA_016839875.1 Candidatus Heimdallarchaeota archaeon | reverse complement strand
TTGCAAAACAAGCTGAAGCTGAAAGAGAAAAACGTGCTAATATCATACAAGCAGAAGGTGAATTTATTGCTGCAACAAAATTGGCTGATGCTGCTGAAAAGCTATCAGCCCAAAGAGGAGCTTTACAACTTAGAACACTGCAAACCATTCGAGATATCGCACAAGATCCTAGTGAAAAAATCGTTATCTTTATGCCTCAAGAAATAACAGATATCGTCAAGAAAGTTACAAAGAAATAGGAGAGAAAGCAATTGAGTTTAGATACTCATAAGAGGTATGTCCAAATTGCTTTCAATGGTACTCCTCAACAAGTGAGACGCATATTACCTCGCATTCCCTATGACCCTAGGATTATAATTGAAGCAGGGACACCCTACATTAAATTAGCAGGGATGGCAGGAGTTAGACTTATCAGAAGATTCTGGCGAGGATTAGTCGTAGCAGACCTTAAGATTACTGACGGAGCAGTTAAGGAAGTAATTTTTGCAGCTAATGCAGGAGCTAATGCTGCAACTGTAATGGGATCTGCACCTGTAGAAACTTTAGATTATACTATCGATTTCTGTAGAAGACACGGGATTTTTTCAATGATTGATATGTTGGGTGTTGAAAATCCATTGAGAAAGATGTTACCGATGAAACATAAACCGGATATAGTTGTTATTCACAAAGGACGAGATGAAGAAGATAATAAAAGGAAAATTATCAGATACAAAGACATAGTAAAAATACGCTCTAAGTACGAAAGCATGATTTCTGTTGCTGGAGGGCTTGAATTAAAAAACGTTCGATCAGCTTATTTCAATGGGGCAGATATAGCAGTAATTAATGTTGTTTCTGCAAGAGATCCAAATGCAGGATTGCACGAAGATGAGGATATCAAAAGAGTGATTCCAGCTATATTAAAAGAAGTAGGGCAATAGCTTCTTCTTCTTTTTTTCAATATTCAAAAATCAATTCAGAACCTAGATGGAATTTTCTGACGATATTTCCTCCCAATTCCTTGCGAATGCGTTTAACTGCCCTTACTGTTGCAGTATGGTTCAAGTAGAAATTGATATAACTGAAATTCTGCTTAATATCTTCTGCAATCTTTTCTATTTTCTTATTTGTTGATTTGGTTAGATGAAGTCCTCCAATGAATGCATAAATCTTCTCACTAAATAATTTTTCAACTCTTAATAGTGTGTTTTTTAATCCTGGATGACTGTCTCCTGATAAAATCACTAAACCTTCTTTTGCTTTGATTATTAAACATTGTTCGTCTATCATTGGATCGTGTTTCCACTCCCCGTTGATCTCATGCCAGAAGAAGCGTGATAAGTTCTTTTCTTCTTCTCTTTCATCTAAAGAAATTTCTCCAGATAGATATATTTTTGGCTCAATCTCAACTAGATCTGTGTTGAATTTAAATTCTATTTTATCCATTAATTCTTGTTCCATCTTTGGAAATCCCGCATTCCAGAGATTCCTTCCAAACATATGAGCTCTTTTTGGTTCTATTATATTTGGATGTCCAAGAATTATTAATTTTTCATTTGTGGTTCGTGCTTTTGCTAAAGCCTTTATCCCTCGTACATGATCCATATGACCATGCGAAATAACCACTCTCTCAATACTATCGGGAGAAATCTCCCATTTTCGTAGATTCCTTAATAACCTCCAACAAACCAAACCAGTATCAAAGAGCATTTTACCCCTATTTGTTTCTAGTAGAAAAGATACTCCATTAAAAGATCCGAAATTATCTACTTGACGAATGTTGCTATCGTAGATGCACTTTATTTTGATTTTCAAGTGACCAACTCAAAGAGTGAAACTTCAGTAGTAAACTACATTTTAAGCATAAGACTTTAATTAGTTTTCTACAATTTTCTTAGTAGTGATTTAAATGAAAGCATTTATCTCTGTTGATTTGGAAGGTATGCCTTATGTTGTGATTCCTGGACAATTGAATCTGAAAGGATCTTTGTACGAAGAAGCTAGAAAGATATCAACCAAGATTACACTAATTGTGACCGATGAATTACATAAGAACGGTTTTGATAAGATAATAGTTGCAGATAGTCATGGACCCATGGTTAATTTACATGTTGAAGATTTGCCAGAATGTGTTGAGATTATCAGAGGAAATCTTAGACAAACTAGTATGGTAGCTGGTGTAGAAGATTGTGACATTGCACTTTTTCTAGGTTATCATGCGAAATTTGGAACAACTAAATCTACTTTTGATCATACATATAGTGGGGGAAGTGTCCACAAAATGGTTGTCAATGGTGTAGAGTGCAGTGAATATCTATTAAATGCATATGTGGCAGGAGAGTACGGTGTTCCCACAGGATTTGTTGCTGGTGATAAACAATTAATCGAGGATGATGTAGTTACTCATTCTCCGTGGGTTGAACATGTTGAATTAAAACAATCTCTTAGTCGTCTAGCAGCAAGAAGTCCAAGTATGATTAAAATAGAGCAAGAACTAAGGAAATCAGTGAACAAGATGGTTATTAAGTTCCAAGAAAAGAGCTTGAAACCATTAGTTACAGAGAAACCAACCAAGGTGGAATTAACTCTTAGAGACAGTTCACAAGTAGATGGAGTAGCACGTCTTCCTTTTGTTACAAGAATAGATGGTCTTACAATTGAATATGTCTCAAAAGATATGATTGAAGCTTACAATTCATTCGAAGCGATAGTTTCAATTGCCTCCGCTATTTCGATGTCTAGACAATATCTTAGCTGATCAGAAGTCTCCTTTTGGTCTTTTCTTTTTTCTCTCTTTGACACCATATCCTCTTCCAAACCTTATTGATTCCATCCTTTCTTGCATACATACATTAAGTAATGCCCTTATAGGCCAAATAACAATCCAAAGGAACCAAAAGCATCCATACAATTTTCCTTCTCTATCAACAATTGGTTTTTGTTTTTCTTTTGCTTCCTTCGTAATTTCAGTTCGTTCTCTATATTCTCTCATTTCTTCTCTAGCAGCATCAGAAACCAAAGCAGATTTTTCTCGTTTCTTAATTTTTGTTCCGCAAGATTCACAAAAAGTATCTGAAATTGATAGCTTTTTTCCACATTTTGGGCAATACATTATCTCACTCATAACAGTCAACATAATTCGTTTTTCTTTTTAAGCATTATTGAAATTAATCCATTCAAAATATTACAATAATTTTAAATGCACTAATAAAAATTTAGCACGTTAAGGAATTTAGTTACATTCAGAGGACTGAAATTGGCTAAACGCAAAGTACCTACTATTATTTTTATTGCAGCTTTGATTCTGTCTATAGTTGCATTAGATGTTGCTAGACAGGTACAATTGGGTGGGAAGAAAGATGAGATAGTCCTCAGAGTACTTTATACTAGTGAAAAGAAAGGCTGGATAAACTCTGTAGCACCTGAGTTTCCTGACTGGTTTGCTGAAAGAAACCCTGGACAGAATGTTCGGTTACAGTTTGAAGTTTTAGGAACAAGAACCTCTATGCTCTCTGTTCTTTCTGGAGAGAGTAAACCTACTGTCTGGAGCCCAGCTGCTACTGTTTGGATTCCTCTTCTTGACTGGGAGTGGAAGAGAAAATTTGATTCTACTATCCTTGATTTTAGCCAAGTAAAATCTCTTGTTGCTTCTCCAGTAATTATTGGAACTTGGCGAAGTTTCATGGAAGAGAATAATTTCACATCATGGGCAGATCTTTATACTTTAGCAGATGATGAATTAAAATTAGCTCACACTTCTGCTCAAGAATCTAATTCGGGTTATATGGCTGTTTTATTAGAAATAACAGCAGCAAGTGGAAAGAATCCTGATGAAATCGAAATTGAAGATTTACAGGATATTGATATCCAAGCCTGGCTTGAAAAGGTTGAATCAAAAGCTGTTCTCTACGGTACTTCCACAGGTTTCCTTGCCAAACAGGCAGTACAATTAGGTCCTTCAGCAATCAACGTAATGATTCTTTATGAGAATCTAATAATTGAAACAGCTAGAGATGGAGAAGCTTTCTCTAAATGGAATGATGACCTTGTTGCAGTCTATCCAGAAGAAGGGACATTGTGGAGTGATCATCCATATGTGATACTCAATGCTTCTTGGGTTACTCCGGATCAGACTTTCGCAGCTGAAGAATTTGAAACTTATCTTCTAAGTAAGGAGATTCAGATACAATCAATTCCATTTGGATTCAGACCTGGTAATGGATCATTAGTGAATGATTCTGAAATTATCACTGAAATGGAGAAGATTTTCAAACCAGAAAATGGTGTGGCTCTTAATCTTACTATTCCAAAATTTGACGTTCCTACTGATGGTGAAGTACTTGATAGGATACCTGATTTGTGGTTAAAAACGAGAGCAACTACACTAGAAAAAGATGAAGAAGCACCATATTGGCAAGTAGGAAATAGTGCTTATGTTGTTGTTCCATTGATGCTGTTTACTCTTGCTGTAGTAACGTTAGCAGTTAAGAAAAGGAGGGTGAAAAAATGGTAGTTGAAGACCATCAAAGAGATCTTGAGCTTAGAGTCAGAAGGTCCGTTCTTGCTGCTGAGAAGTGGTTATCGAAAGATGGTATACTCTCCTTTGGGAAAATCTTGACTGTTCTAATCTTTGTCCTAATCGTTTTAGGTCCAATTATCTATTTACTATTTCAAATTATTATTAGTTGGAATGATATTAATGAAACTGTATTCAACGATCCCATTCTAGGAAATGAAGCATTTTTGATGATGCTTAGATCAATTGGACTTTCTTTGAAAGTTGCAAGCATTGTAACTGTATTCGATGTAATGGTTGGCATACCAATTGCTTGGATACTTGCTAGATATAATTTCAAAGGAAAGAATATACTTGATACACTTGTAGATATGCCTATGGCTGTTCCTACAAGTGCTCTAGGTTTCTCAATCTATCTCTTCTGGGGGACCAACAATGGTATTTCTAGATTATACAATTCTCAAGTAGGTTTTACTTCTCAAGGAACTTTCTTGATAATATTAGCTCATGTTGCATTTACTTTTCCTTATGTTACTCGTTCAATAAAAGGAATAATCTCCGATTTGGATCTTGATTTAGAAAAAGCTGCTAAAACTTTGGGTGCCCCTCCTTTCACGATTGCAAGAATGATTTCCTTACCTTTAGTTAAAGAAGGATTATTAGCAGGAACAGTTTTAGCTTTTACTCGATCCTTAGGTGAAACTGGTGCTACATTAATTGTCAGTGGTGTATATCAAACTGCTCCAGTTGTAATTGTTAGCTGGATGAAAGGTTTGCAGATTCCAACTACAGCTTTTCTTGCTTTCATTCTCATAATCATAAGTTTGCTCTTACTCACTCTAGTGAGACTTTTTGCTAGAAAAGTAGGTCTTCCATGGAACAAAGTGTTTCCACGTTTTGAAAGAAAAGTAAGTTCAAAGAAAGTAGCAAGAACCAGAAATGGAATCTCTCTAACCCTATTCCTTGTGTTAGTGTTTATTCCTGCTCTGTTTGTAATCATCTTCCTATTTCAGTGGTGGGGTAAATCACCATTTTCAGGAGACACGCAGGCAGGAATGCTTTTCCAAGTTTTTCAAGCACCGGATAAGAAGATAGCTGATATCACGCATGCCTTAGTGACGTCTATCGAGGTTGCTTTGATAGTGACGGTTGTAAACCTTGTCATTGCTACTCCAATGGCATTGCTTATT
>JAEOTK010000151.1 GCA_016839875.1 Candidatus Heimdallarchaeota archaeon | reverse complement strand
TGTAACGACAGGGTTTGTAAGGAGATTCTCGGATATGAACCACCAGCACATGCACGATATGAATTGTTCCTAGATAAAGGAGGTGCAAAAATATCCAAATCTAAAGGAAATGTTCTTACACCGCAAGATTGGTTAAAATATGGTTCAGCTCAGTCACTAGCATTATTAACTTACAAACGGATGGCTGGAACTCGATCATTAGCAATTGACGACATACCGATTTATATGAAAGAAATGGATTATTTAGAAAACGTATACTTTGACAAAATCAAAGAAAGCAATCCTGCTCGAAAAAGAAAATTAAATGGACTTTACGAATATTGTTGGCACCTTAAACCTCCAGAAAATCCATCTTTACATATACCATATACTTTGCTTGTAAATCTAATAGCTGTTGCTCCTGAAAAATCTCGAGAAGAATTTCTAGAATCTCGATTAATTGAATATGGATATCTCCGTGATGGTGCAAAGCTTAGTGATATTGAAGATAGATGTAATTATGCTACAAATTGGGTGAATGACTTCAAGAGTGTTGAAGATATTACAATAGAACTTACTAATGAGCAAAAAGTAGCGATTAAAGATTTAACAGAATCTCTTAAAGGACTAGAAGATGCTGATGCAATTCAAACTGCCATCTTTGAAACAGCAAAAAGCAATGATATTAAACCAAGAGATTTCTTTAAGCTGTTATATCAGATATTGCTTAACGCTGATCGTGGACCAAAACTAGGACCTTATATCCATACAATTGGAGTAGATCATATAATTAAAATACTAAACAAGAACCTAAATTAAAGGAAACTGATTATTTATCTTCAATTCTCTTTTGTTTTGAGAAAAAAAAAGTTGAAGAGATATTTACTATTCGGATATCTCAAAGTTTTCATCTGAAGATGGTTCAGCTACAAAGAAAGGTGCAAATTCGGGATCTCTCTTCAATAAATCTAATACATTTGTTCCTAGTTCGGTAATTGACCACCCCTTTTCCTCTTGCGAGATAAGGCCTAATTGAGTGAGTGAGTTAGAATGTTTTCCAGTTTTCACGTGAGAACGGATTGTATCTAAACCAATCTTCAGTTTTTTTGAAAGTTTCTTATATCCGGCAGCTCCCTTGGAAAGTTCAATGAGGATCAGGCGTTTAGTCTTTCCCAATCTTTCGATTAGTTCTTCAGGATTCTCCACTAAAGCTACCACTCTCTATCACCGGATAAGGTAGTTAACTTTTTAGCATAAATATAAAAATCATACGCTTATCAAATTGAATTGCTAATCTATCAAATCGCTATTTTAAATGACTAGAAGTACTTTTAGTTTTCCCTCAACAATACATTTAAGAGAAACCAAGATGGTTTTTTCTTTGATGGTAACAAGAATTTGTTTCAGTGTTTTTGATGATACTGTAGGAACAAAACCGATATATTTCGATAACTTAAACGAGGAAGAAGCTCAAAAGATATCTATTAGAATGCTTATGGGTGCAGCTGCAACTGATATTCTGAGAGAAGCAAGTGCAGTAATGCCTTTACATGACATTGGTGGTGTAGCATATTCGTTCTTCTTCGGTGTTCAATGTAAGAGCAAAAGATCTCCCATTACCATGGCATGTCTCACATTCATAATTCCTGAAGATATGCAATCACAATTATACACAAAAGTTCCCGTGTTTAACTATCACAGTTCTACTGTTGCAAAACAAATCACAGGTCTACTTCTTTATGAACCAGGATATCAAATTGATGAATCCCTAAAAGGAAGAATAGTGAATTGGGGTAACAATTTAGGTTCTATCCTTGAACAAGAACAAGATCCTACAGCAGGAGTTCAAACCATAGAGATTGTTAGATCGGCAGCATCTCCATACTTCTTCATGAGACTAATAAACAAAGGTCAAGATAGAGTTGTACATGCTTTATTAAATGGAAAACCAGTTATTGTTATGTGTTCAAAAGAAATGGTGAGACCATTTCTATCATCTTTACAATCATTCCAACCAAGGAGAGAATTACTTGTATCTCTAACTCCACCTAATTATATTCCTCCAGATCAGTTTGATGTGCTTTTTGCAACACCAGAATTACTAGGAAATTATCCAGATAACGTATTATGTGATTTAACAATTGGTCAAGCAAAAGGAGGAGAGGAGAGTGAGTATTGTAAACAATTGCTTACAAAACTTCAAGGAAGCGCTGAAACAGGTGGATATGAGCACAGAGAACTAATTGAGCATGCAATACGAAAACTAGAGGAAGAAGTAGTTAAGATTATTAGATATTCAGGAACTAGTATTATTTCCCAGTATTATGCATTAACTACAAATCCAAAACAACAATTCGCATCTCTGGAAGAAACAGAAAAGGATATGGCTTTTCAGATAGCATATACAAGATATCCTGAATATTCAGGAAGCATAGATAAATTATATCAAGAAGTAACAGGAAAGAAAAGAAGGTTCGAAATATAATTTATTGAACTTTCTAATTTTATTCTCCAGATAATTCTTTGTAGTTCAACCATTCCACTTCATGTAACATTTCTTTCACATTAAGTCTTGGAGAAACTTGTTTTGTTGGTAAAGCAGCTAATCTTATAATCATCCACTCAAAGCTAAACATGAAATTTATTCTCGACCAAAGCCACAATAATAAATCATAAAATAATACCGTTATAACTGCGAACATTAGAACCCACCACCCTTGATCTAATGAGAATTTATCACTCATCAAATTCAAACTTTTAAACAGTGGATTGAATATTGCTCTAGGTGCCAGAGAATAGATTTGTAAGCTGAAAATTGAAAGTGCAAACATCCCCCATAAACGGAAATATTTCACTACAGGATTGTTCCCAAATTTCTGTGATTTTCCTCTGTATTCAACCAACCAAAGAAGCAATACCATTATTCCGAATTGTGCTCCTAATAATAAGAAGAAATATTGCAGTGGTGGGCGTTGAAAGTTCAAGTCAAAACCCCAGACTGCATTTAGAATTCCTCCAACTCCAAATATCACTAGTGTAACAATTCCACCAATAAGAGGTAATCTCTTTGGAGGTTTAGGCTTTGCGAGAAGGAGCCCAAAAGCTGCTCCTATAAATGAAGTAGCCAAAAATGGGAATATTGGATACAAATCACCTACTAGTACTACGCAAACATAAGCTAGAAAAGATGCATTAGCTGATTGAAATACTTCACTCGGCCATGAATAGTGATAAGTAATATCAGTTTCATCAAAACCCCAACCTCTTATTAATTCTAGAGAAGGGGTATTCGCCCATAGGAGATTATCTAACCAGTTCCACATGAATGGGGATGCAACTAAGATAGCTATAGCTAATACTGAATAGATAATTATATTTCGTAGAAATTTCTCTGCTCCATCTTTCCGAACAAGGAAATAAGTAACAAATCCAGTAATGATTTGGCACCAGCCAATTATTTGTAAAGCTTCCATCATAAATATTCTTCTCCAAAGAAAAGAAGTATGAATTGGATCTATCCATGTAGAAGCTGTAAGTATAGACTCACCAGACCAGAAAACTCTTCCAAAGTACCCATAATAACCAAACATCTCTGTTAATCTACCTGCTACTAAAATACCAATGCCTGTAAGAATTCTCTTTACAAGTAGTTGGTTAGGATTTACTCCTTTTAGAGCGCTTTTAGTTGTTGCTAAACTATTCACAATTGAAGAAATTAAAATAAAATAACCTGCAAAACCACCAAAGAAAGCCATTAAAACCATAACAAGTGATAGTCCAAAACCCAAGGAGGGGCTAAAAAGATCATCTACACCTATATCTTTGAAATCCCATATATGATTAAAAACATGTAAAAATACCATCATCCATATAGCTAATCCTCTTTGGAAATCAAGCGAAGCTATCCTTCGAATACCCTTCTTCTTTTCCCCTGTATCTAATTCTCTTGGGACTGTTGTCATTAATCTCACTAAACCTTGATGTCATTGATAATAACCACCTAATTTAATAATTTTTCTTCAATTTGTCTGATATTTTACAATTATACTTTTATTTAGGAAAAAAATTGTACAAACAATGGAACTCGATACATTAGTTGAAGAAGTTGTAAAACGAGAACCTAAGATTGTATCGGTAATTGGTGCTGGTCTTTCAAAAGCTTCTGGAATGCCAACTTTTAGAGGG
>JAEOTK010000150.1 GCA_016839875.1 Candidatus Heimdallarchaeota archaeon | reverse complement strand
TACTCTTCTGCCCTCACAAAATCTTTCAAATCCTCGAAATTCTGGCACTTGTAAGTATACATCTTTTATTTTTCCAGAATCGGTCAGAATAATATCTATCTTTGCATGACCTTCTAACCTTGTTATTGGATCAATAACTATGCGTTTAACATTTTTTTCTGTCATCGTTTTACCTCCTTTTTAACACCACTTTGCTTTATCAAAGATTTGGATACTCCAAAGAAATAGAGCGTTCCAACAGGATCAACAATTGTCCTAACAATCTCTTTCACTTCCTCAGGATCTTCAGAATCTATTAAACCACCTAAAACAGAAATCATCTTTGCACCTTGATCAAATACTTGATCTGTTGGCCCCATACATCCACGACAAGGCATGTTCACAGATATACATGAGGCATCACATCCAGAACGTGTTGCAGGACCCATACAGATAATACCTTGTTCTAAAAGACAATCTGTTTCATTTGGTTGAAATTCGTAGATTCTTCTAAACTCTTTGATCTTCCTTTCATCATGTTTCTCTCTTGGACAATCATGGCAAACTGTTAGATTTGGAGCTAGAACTGATCCTTTTGGAGGGAGTTTTCCAGAAGCTATTGCTTCTACTGCATTCCACACAAGAGTATCTTTAGGAGGACAACCAGGGAGATAGTAATCAACATCGACAACTTGATTTAAAGCATAATTAGATGGGAGTACATCTGGGAGATGAACTTCCTTGTAATGAAGCTGAGGTCTAATTTGTTCAGGATTATCTGTCGAATCACTTGTGATATATGCCCTATGTAATAACTCTTCTTTGGTTGATAGGTTTCCTAAACCAACTACTCCTCCGAAGCAAGAACATGAACCAAAAGCTACCAAAGTCTTAGATTTTACTCTCAGCAAATGAGCTAATTCTGCATTTTCCTCTGTTCTAATTGAACCATTAAAGAAAGTTACATCTATACTTTTGTCTTCCATAGCTCTTACATCATTGTATTTGATATCAATTGCAACAGGCCAGAAAACAATATCTGCTACTGCTACAACATCCAAAATTTTCTCATCTATATCTAACACTGTAACTTCACAACCTCCACAGCTAGCAGCCCAATAGAAAGCTATTTTCAATTTCTCAGGCATCTTGAATCTCCTCCTTTTCTAAAGGTGCTAACGTAGGCAATTGTATAGGACCTAATTCTCGAATCGTTGTCGTGATATCTGTGATAAATTCCTTCAATTTCTGAGCTTCAGATGCTGAAATCCAAGTGAGTTGGAATCTTCTTTCATCTATACCTAGCTGTTTCAAGGTTTCTTTGAGGATTTCATATCTTCTCATAGTTTTATAATTGCCTTCGATATAATGACAATCTCCAGGGTGACAACCAGAAATGAATACTGCATCAGCTCCATCAGCAAAAGCTTTCAAAACGAAGGTTGGATCAACTCGACCAGTACATGGAACTTTGATGAAGATAGAATTGGGGGGATAATTAATTCTGCTTATACCTGCTAAATCTGCTCCAGCATAAGAGCACCACTTGCAAAGGAAGCCAACTATCTTTGGTTCCCAATCTGTTTTTTCAATTGATTTTTCATTTGTTACTACCATTGTCTTCACCTCTCCAATACTCCTTCAATTTCAGCGAAAATCTGTTTGTCCGTATATCCTTTATGGATAATTGCACCTGAAGGACAGCTGGCTACACAGACTCCACATCCTTGACATAAAGCTGAGTCTATTTTCGCGATATTCTTTTCCTCATCAAAGCTAATAGCTAAATATGGACATAATCCTATACAGTTTCTACATCCTGAGCAATGATCGTCCTCTATTTCAGCTTTCGTCGGTTCAGTAATATATTCTCCTCTTACTATCTTTGAAAGAACTGCTGCTGCAGCAGATTCTGCTTGTGCTACAGAATCAGGTACATCTTTTGGAAATTGACATGCACCAGCTATATGAATTCCTTCTACAACAGTTTCAGTTGGAGCTAGCTTTGGATGCTTTTCATTATAAAATCCTTCCTCTGTACATGGTAAATGGAGTATATGTGCTAACTCTCTAGCATCTTTCTTAGGTTCAATTCCAACCATCAGAATTACAAGATCAACTGGCACTCTCAGAATTGCTCCAAGAAGAGTATCCTCTGCTACTACTGTTAATCTTCCTTCGTCTTCAGGTAAATCTGGAATATTAGTGATTTCAGCTACTTTACCTCTGATGATTCTTATATCGCTTCTAAGCATTTTCTGATAATATTCTTCATATCCTTTACCAGCGGCTCTAATATCTATATAAAACTCATAGACATGAGAATCCGGTAATTTATCTCTTATGAGATTTGCAGCTTTTAGAGCATTCATACAACAGAGTCTGGAACAGTATCTGTTTGTATTTTCATCTCTACTTCCGATACAGTGAAGTATCGCAGCGCTTTCAATCTTATCAACTCCAGGGAAGATGATTTCTCCTTCTGTTGGTCCACTTGCACTGGATATTCGCTCGAATTCTAAAGAAGTGATTACATTGGGATATTTTCCGTAACCATATTGCGGAAGTCGATTTGGGTCGAAAGGATCAAAACCTGTTGTTACAATTATTGCTCCTACTTCTCTCTCCACAATTTCATCTTCTTGCTCATAATCTATCGCTTTAGGTTCACATACAGTTTCACATATTTTACATTCACCAGTTTGGAAATGTATGCAATTATCTCTATCTATAACAGGAATCTTAGGTACTGCTTGTGGAAATGGTGTATATATTGCAGGTCTAGTTGCTAAACCTTCATCAAATTCTGATAAGATTGGTCTTGGAGTATAATGAGTGAGATTTTCCAATTGCACCGCTTTTGCTCCTGTTGGACAGAATGTTGAACAAGAACCACAGGTTCTACATACTTCATGGAAATCTTCGAAAGGTAAACTGACTTTTCTATCGATTCCTCTATTAATGAATTCGATAGCTTTGAAACCCATTCTTTCATGACAGACTCGAACACAGAGACCGCATAGGATGCAAACATCATCAAAATTTTTGGTAAATCTTGTTTCTTTTACACCGTATTTATATGCAAGGTCTAGAATATCTTCTGCTTCTGGAGCACGTGCAAGTAAAAGTTCAATCATCTTCTTACGACCATTGACTACTCTCTCGCTTTCTGTCTGAATGTTCATACCTTCTTCTACAAGATATTGACATGAGGTTTGAAACATTGTTCGTTCATTTAGTTCAATCTCTACTGTGCAGATTCTGCATGCTCCATAAGGACTAAGAGCTTTATGATAACAGAGAGTAGGTATCTCTAAACCCATTGCTTGAGCAGCTTCAAGGATAGTTTTTCCTTCTTCTATTTCGCATTCTTGGTTATTTATTGTTATTTTGACCATTATTTATCACCACTCCTTATCAGAATCGCATCATATCGACACGTATCAAAACAAACTCCACACTTAATACAGAGTTCTTGGTTAATCTTGTGAACTTTATCTTTTTGTCCTTTAATTGCATTTTCTGGACACAATCTTGCACATGCTTGACAACCAACACAGTTGTCTTTGATTATCTCATATGTGATCAAAGCTTTGCATACCTTTGCTGGACATTCTTTATTCTCAATATGCGCAATGTACTCATCTTTGAAGTATCGAAGAGTTGTCAATACAGGATTTGGAGCTGTGGTTCCTAATCCACACATTGAAAAATCTACTATCGATTGACTGAGTTCTTCTAGATAAGTAAGATCCTCTAAAGAAGCTTTTCCTTCAGTTATTTTATCTAGTATTTCGTGACAAGCATCTAGTCCATCACGACAAGAAACACATTTACCACATGATTCATCCCTAGTGAAATCGATAAAGAATTTCGCAAGATCCACCATACAAGTGTCCTCATCTACTACTATCATTCCTCCAGAGCCCATTATTGAACCAGCTTCTTTGAGACTCTCATAATCCACTGGTAAATCGATATGGCTTTCAGGAAGACAGCCACCTGATGGACCACCTGTTTGAATAGCTTTGAATTTCTTATCATCAATTATTCCTCCACCTACATCATAGATAATCTCTCGTAGTGTAATTCCCATTGGAACCTCAACTAGTCCGGTATTGTTGATTTTTCCTACTAGTGAAAATACTTTGGTTCCCTTACTTGTTTCTGTTCCTAACGAGGAATACCATTCATGGCCTTTCAATAGAATAGGTGGAATATTAGCCCAAGTCTCAACATTGTTTATATTTGTAGGTTTTTCCCACAGACCAGACTCAGATGGAAATGGAGGTCTAATTCTTGGTTCAACAGGCCTACCTTCAATTGAAGCGATCAAGGCTGTTTCTTCTCCACATACGAATGCACCTGCACCATGTGCAAGCTTGATATCAAAATTAAAACCAGAATTGAGGATATTATCTCCGAGAAAACCATTTTCACGTGCTTGTTCTATTGCTATATCAAGAAGTTCAATAGCTAAAGGATATTCTGCCCTTACGTAGATGTAGCCTTCATTAGCTCCAATTCCATAAGCACCAATTAGCATCCCTTCAATTATAGAGTGAGGATCACCTTCTAGAATACTGCGATCCATATATGCACCAGGATCTCCTTCATCTGCATTACAAATAATATATTTGATATCTGAAGTTTCTTTGGAACAGAGTTCCCATTTCAATCCTGTAGGAAATCCTCCTCCACCTCTGCCACGAAGTCCAGATTTCTTAACTGAATCAATTACTTCTTTAGGTTTCATTTTCAAGGCTTTTTGGAAAGCTACATATCCTCCTTTTGCAATATATTCTGCAATACTCTGAGGATCAATAAAGCCGCAATTCCTAAGAGCAATTTTGTGTTGTTTCTCAAAGAAATCATATTCTTGGTACAAAGGAACATCTGCTATTTCTGTCTCTTCGCTGATGAATAATGTCTTTTCATCAATAGTAACATCTGACATGATTTTCCATGCAGCAAAATCTCTATCCACTTTATTTTCAGATAATTCCTTAATCAATTCTTTGGCTTTCTTTTCAGTCAAATCCCCGAAGTAAATTTTCTCTTTCCCAGGGGCATGATAGTATAATAAAGGTTCTTTTTGACAATATCCTGGACAACCAGTCTTAGAAATAATCCAATCAAGTTCTAAATCCAATAGTTCTTTTTCGATTATTTCATAGATCTTCTCAGCACCTGCAGCTAAACCACAAGAAGCCATACTAATACCAATTTTTGGTTTATCAGGATAGAGAGTTTCTTCTCCTTTAGTTCTAAGAGCTTTGATGTTAGTTGGTATTGTATCACTCATATTTATCAAGCACCCTTGGAATTCTACTCGGTTTCATATTACCGAACGCTTCACCATCAATCGTAATCACTGGAGCTAAACTACAACAACCTAAACATCGGACTGTTTCTAGAGTAAATTTACCATCATCAGTTGTTTGACCAATGTCAATCTTAAGCTCACTTTTTAGTCTTTCAACAAGTCTTGGAGCTCCTCGAACATGACAGGTTGTTCCCATACAGACACTTATCAGATGCTCTCCTCTTGGTTCTAAGCTGTAAGCGTTATAGAAGGTGGCAATTCTATAAATCGAACTCAATGGATAATCCATTTGAACTGCGACATATTTCAAACCCTCTTCAGGAAGATATCTATACTCACTATTTATTGCCTCAAGAATAGGCATAATAGCTCCTCGTCTATCTTTGTATTTGTTGATGATTTTATCGAGGAATGTCTTTTCATCGTAAAGCAATGCAGGAACAATTTTTGCAGGTTCAGTATAAGCAGTATATCTTACAGGACAATTTTCCCAGCAATCGCCACAGCTAGTACATTTTTCTTCATCTACTGATTTTGCTTTGTTTTTGATTTTAGCATTAAAATTACCAATATATCCATCAACTGCAACAACTTCAGAGTAAGCCATTAATTCTATGTTTGGATGTTTTCCAACATCCACCATTCGTGGGGATAAAATGCAGGCAGCACAATCTAGTGTTGGAAATGTTTTATCAAGTTGAGCCATTCTTCCACCGATGGAGGGTTCTTTTTCAACTAAGATAACATTATGACCTGCATCTGCGATTTTTAGAGCTGCTGATATTCCAGCGATTCCACCGCCAATAACTAAGGTATTTGGATTTACTGGGACAATTACTTCTTCAAGCGGTTCATGAAATGCAACTCGTTTTACAGCACCAGTAACTATTTTCTTAGCTTTATTAGTTGCTTCAGTTGGATCTTTAGTAACCCATGAGGAAAATTCTCTAATGTTTGCCATTTGGAATTGATATTTGTTCAATCCTGCTTCTTCAGTTGCTGCTTGAAAGGTACTCTCATGCATTGTTGGAGAGCAACTTGCTACTACAACTCGATCTAGATTATGTTCCTTTACTGCATCTTTGATCGCATTTTGTCCAACTGCTGAACAAGTAAAAGTATTCACTTGACTGAATTCTACATTATCTAGAGTTTTTGCAAAATCTGCTACTTCTTTGACTGCGACTTTTGCTGCAATATTTTTTCCACATTTACAAACAAAAACTCCAATTCTTGGATCTGCTTCAGATGTCATTAGACCACCTCACTTTTTTCTATAAGTCTTTTTGGCTTAACTAGTGTTTTATCTATCATTAGTTCCTTTACTGAAAGCCCAAGAGCATAACCTACTAATTGAGTAACGTACAGAATTGGTATATGGTGTTTACCTCCATACATATTTCCAGCTACTCGTTGGAACATCTCTAAGTTTGTTTGACACAATGGACATGCAGTTATAATGAAATCAGCTTTAACTTCCTTTGCTGATCTGAGAATTTCATGTATGAGTCTATAACCAACTTCTTGATCTGTTACAGGAAGAGTAGCTCCACAACATGTAAACTTCATGGGATAATCTACCCATTCAGCACCAGAAATTTTGATCAATTCGTCCATTTTACTTGGGTTCTCCATATCATCATGTTCACCAAAAGGTCTAGAGAAATGGCACCCATAGAATGGTACAACTCGGAAACCTGTAAGAGGTCTTTTTACTCTTTTTCTGATTTCTTCTATCCCATAATCATTAACTAAGATATCCACGAAATGTCTCACTTTAACAGTGTAAGGTTCATATGATAAGCCAGCTGCATTAAGAGAACCATTTATTGCATTATAGATTTCCTTGTTATAATCCATGTATCTATTCACTTTTTTCAAAGTACCAAAACAAGTGTTACAAGGGCTAACAATTTGATCTCCTTCTTTTGCAGCTAAAGCAAGATTTCTGGCAGATAGAGCAAGAGCTTTGATTTCATCTACACCGATAACCGAAGGAGTCCCGCAACAGTTCCAGTTCTTCAACTCATTTAATTTTATTCCGAGTTCTTTAGCTACTGCTTCTGTAGATTTTTTATAAGGTTCTTGAAGTCCTTCCAAAGCACATCCAGGGAAATAAGTATAACCTTTGTCTTTTACATCTTCAGCCATTTTAATCTGTCTCCACGTTCTTATCTATCCATTTCATCATCTTCTTGATGTCGCTTCTAGTGAAAAAGGACTTAATCGTTTTAGGAATTAGCATAATAAGATTCTTAAAGGGAATTCTTCCTTTGATTACCATACCAACAGATTCAGGAAGAATTGAAAGTATTCTGAAAGGTTGCTTCTTTACCATAAACATGATCATTACGAAGATGTCAGTAATTCTATCATAGCGTCGAACATTATTTAAAAAGGTACGACCCCAGACTGGGCCACTAAGACCTTTTAGATTCATTTTCTTCTCTACACCTAAACGCTTGAGTCCATACATAACATCTGTAAAAGGAATGCCAGTAGAACATCTTACAGCACATTTGTAGCAGGAAGAGCACAACCATACAGTGTGACTGTTGAGTGCTTTTTTTAACTGTCCAGATCTTAGAAGTTCCCATATCTGTCTTGGAGTATAATCCATTGCAAAAGAAACAGGACAAGAAGCAGAACAAATGCCACATTGTATGCATTCTTTAATTTTGTCGCCACCAGGAACTAGTGCTAAATCCTCCATGAATTCATCAGATAATTTCTCGTTAGGTCTGATAATTCTTCCTTCCTCTCCCTCTTTGGAAATAATGCGTAAGGAAATTGAGCCAGCAACTAATATGGCAGTGACTATTAAACTAATCCATACTGCTATCATATTCTCACCGGTTATTACTTAGAGTTCGTTAAGTTGCAGTTTTGAAACGAACTTTTTGACAACCGTATTAGTAGTTGGAGCAAGTGCAGATATAAAAAGATATTCCCAAAAATTGATAATTCTCATTTCTACGAACCAAAACTCTTTTATACGGTTGTGAGCCAAAAGACAAAACTCGTCACAACCGAACAACAAGGTGAAAAAATGACTGATTATGAGATAGCAATAGAAGTTGATGCAAGAGGAGCTTTTTGTCCAGGACCAATGATGGAATTAATCAAAGCAATTCGTCAAGCAGAAGTTGGTGAATTTATTGCTTTACTTAGCTCTGATGAAGGAACAAGAGTAGATGTTCCTGCTTGGATTGATAAAGCAAAACACGAATTATCTGAACTAATTAATGAAGACGGTTTCGATCGTTACATCGTTAAAAAACTACACTGAAGGCTCTAAAATGAGAAATATAGTAATAATAGGTGGAGGTTTTTCTGGCTTAGCTACAACTAATCATTTGGCGCGAAAGGTAAACAGAAAAAAAGTCAAAATCACATTAATCGAACCTAAGGAAGAAAATATCTACGAACCTGAGTATTTATTCTGGGTTTTTCAAGACAAACCCATTTCGACTCTCTTAAAACCCATATCTAAATTACTAAGCAGAAAGGTTAATTGGATACAATCCTCAGCAACAAAGATAGATCCTGAAAAAAATATCGTAACTTTAGAGAATGAAGATACTATTTCTTATGATTATTTAATCTTAGCAACTGGTGCTAGAATAGCACATGAACAAATTGACGCATATTGCGCAGCAGATAATGTTTGTGAGTTCTACACAAAAGAGGGAGTTATCCACCTCAAAGAAAAACTACATTCGTTTGATGGAGGAACAATTGTTATTACTCCAACAACTGTACCATATAAATGCCCACCAGCCCCAGTTGAATTCGCATTCTTGTTAGACAAATATTTACGTAAGAGAGGAATAAGACACAAATCTACAATTAAGTTTCTCTACCCATTATCAAGGGCTTTCACAATGGCTGAACCTGCTAAGAGAGTAGAAAAACTTTTTGCTAAAAGAAACATCAAATTTACTTCATTCTTTAATTTCGAAACAGTTGATACAGAGAACAACAAAGTTCTATCTTTAGAAGGAGAGGAGATAAAATACGAAGGTTTGATAATTGTACCTCCTCATGAAGGTCATGATGTTATCAAAGATTCTGGACTTGGAGATAGAGAAGGATGGGTTACAACTGATCGTCATACAATGAAACACACAGAATACAACAATATCTACGCAATTGGAGACGCAACTAATCTTCCAGTTTCTAAATCAGGAGCTGTCTCACATTTCTCTTCAAATGTATTAGTGAAGAATCTTTTAGCACAACTCAAAGGGAAAGAACCAAAAGCTAGGTACAATGGATTAACAATTTGCTTTATTATAACAACCTTCCACAAGTCAATGTTATTACATTTCAGTTATGAATATCCACCAAAGAAATATGGATTACATTCCTCATTTCTTTTTGGTTTATTCAAGAAAGCGTTCAAGTACGCTTATTTCATGTTTTTGATTAAAGGACGATTATAAAGGTGAAAAAAATGAGTGATATAAAAATTGCTAAAACTCTTGATGCTAAGGGATTAAGCTGTCCTCTTCCGATTCTGAAAACTAAAAAAGCAATTATGGAAATTTCATTAGGAGAACACATTGAAGTTCTCTCAACAGATCCTGGTTCAGTTGCAGATTTTCAAGCATGGACAAGATCTACCGGAAATGAGCTTATTGCTAACTCAGAAGAAAGCGGAATTTACCGCTATATCATTAAGAGAATTAAATAGGTGAAAAAAATGAGCGAAAAGAAAAAACGAATAGCTATGATAGCTTCAAAAGCAGATATAGCAGGCGCATACCCACCATTAATCCTAGCTACTACTGCAGCAGCGATGGATTATGAAGTAGGTATATTCTTCACATTCTTTGGATTAAACATGCTAAAGAAGAAGAAACTTAACAAACTCAAAGTAACTCCCGTTGGTCAAACAGCTATGCCAATGCCGATACCACAAATAGTAGGGATGATTCCTGGTATGACTGATATGGCTACAGCAATGATGAAAAGTTGGATGAAAGGTGCAAATGTTGCAAAACTACAAGAATTAATGGACATTGCAATTGAATCTGGTGTCAAGCTTATTGCTTGTCAAATGACCATGGATGTTATGAAAATCAAAAGAAAAGATTTGATCGATGAATGTGAAGTTGGTGGAGCAGCTACAATGTTAGAATTTGCTTCAGATGCGGATATTACACTATACTTCTAGGTGAAAGTGATGCCTGAACAGAAAATAGTTTTTGTGGTTACCCATGGAAAGGAATTCAAAGAAAGACTTGAACCGCCTTTACATCTTGCATCTTTAGCAGCTATGCTTGATGCAGAAGTTATAATGGTGTATACAATGTCTGCTGGATTGCTTTTGAAAAAAGGAGAACCTGAAAACTTAGTTCCAATGGAAGGCAAGAATCCCTACATCGAAACCTTACGTGAAGCTAAAGAAGTAGGTGCAAAAATATACGTCTGTAGCCCAGTTCTAGAAATGTATAATCTTAAACGTGAAGATTTCATAGAGGAAGTTGATGATATCGTCGGAGGAATGTTCTTAGTAACAGAATCCCTCGAAGCAGATGTAGTATACACTTTCTAGAGTGGAAAAAAATGTCATTCCCTCTTTCTTCTTTTGATTCTGACGATATAAGCTGTTTTGATATTGTTAGAGCTCTCTTTGGACTTTCTGAGAATGAATTAGAAGTACTAGCGTGCATTAATCATAATAAACCAGTTGATGTTAAAGGAATCACTGCAATTATCAAAAAAGACAGAGCTTCGATTGTTAGATCTATTCAAAGATTGATGGATGTTGGATCAGTAAAAAAAGAAAAAGTAAGCTTAGAAAGAGGAGGATACAAATACGTATATTTTACTCTTCCAATGGTAGAATTTCGAGATAGATTAAAAGAACTTGTAAAAAGAATCGCCAATAGAATGGAGAAGGGAATTATGGAACTATCTGAAGAGAAATGCGAAGATATGTATTTCAATGTGGTTCAAAAATACAACAAACTTAAGCTCTAGAAGAAATGTAGGAAAGAAAACTATGAGATTAATTCTCACATATTCAAAATAGATAGAGACTTAACAAGTTGCGCATGGAACTTATTTCTTCTCGAGAAGGGAATATCAAGTTGATATCTACGAGTAAAATGTTTTTGAAGTTCTTTATGATCATTATAATTCATGCCTATCACCCACCTTGCATGTTCTTGTAAAAGATTTTCATAATCCTCACTGATTATCATTTCGATATATTTGTTTAAATATTCTTTTTCATCTTTAGCAATTTCCTTAACTTTGGAGCTCATATTCTTAACATCAATTCCTTCTTTTGTAGTTTTTTCCCTGGAAAAGAAGTAGAGAATATTGTGAATTAGAAATTGGTTGCAGCTTTTATCAGAGTAGGTTATCAATGAAAAATCGTATGATGCTTCATATGGAATTGCTTTATCGATCAAGCTTGCTAATCCAACAAGAGATCTAGATTCCAAATTTGGATGTAGAATAACTCTAGACTCTATCATAGCTCCAACAATTATCTCTCTTAATAATTTAATTTCAATAGTCTCAAGTATTTTATTTTCAGTTTTCTTGAAGTGATTTAAGTCTAATAATCCAGGTTCAGAATCTGCGCTGTCAAAAAGACTTAGCTCAATCATAGGAGAAGAATAGTACTTTAATGAGCTAAAATTGTATTCTTCAGATGGAATGATTAGACTGTGGGATAGTGATTTGGGTCTTCCAAAAGGATCTAGCCCGTCACTTCTTACTAATTTAATTATAATATTGCCAGATTTATGAGTATACTTTGACACATATTTAACATGATGATGTTCCTTAGTAGATAATTCAGGCATGAAAACTATTGAATCTTCCGATAATTCTTTCGGGATGTCAGATAGATAAATATGATACCCAATGTTATCATCGCGACGTGTAATAACTTGGAACATCAATATTAGTTTTAAACTTCGTAGAATTTAAACTCTTTCTTAATTCTCTGGAGCTCTTAGTTTATTTGCAAAATATTATTAAGGATTAGTTGGAGATAAATTCACAATGTCTACGAATCCTCAGCTTGCAGAATTGCTTCATACCATTGAAGACATGATTATTGAAAACAGAATCGAAGAAGCAATTAAAATAGTAGAAGCAAAGATGTCTGAATTTGAAGATCAATATGAGATATTTAACAGTTTAAGTGAGTTATATATAATGGTAGATGATCCACAAATTGCTCTCAATTATCTACAAAAAGCAATAGAGCTTGCTCCAGAGAATCTAGACACTCTTGAATTAATGGGTGACACATATTTTGCGCTTATGAATTTCGAAGTTGCTGAAATCTCTTGGAAGAAAGTAACTGAAGCAAATCCTAAAAGGTTCAATATATGGTATAAGTTGGGTGAATTATACTATCAAACAGGAGAGTATGTGAAAGCCACAAAATCATTAATCAATTATCTTGAATATGAAGAAGATGCCACAGTGTTAAGCTTGCTCGGATCGATTTATCAAAAGATGGGGAATGATATAGAGTGCTGGAATAACTTAATGAGAGCCGAGGAATTAGCACCAACGAATGTCAAGATTTTAACCCAAATCGGAGAGGTTTATTTTGATCTGGATAATTTTGATAGGGCTGAGGAATATTTTAAGAGAGCTTCGAAAGCAGAACCCTCCAGTATTCCAGCATGGTTTCAGTTAGGTAAAACATACGAAGCTCAGCAAGATTTTGTTCAAGCTATTCATGCATTTGTAAAGGTCTTGGAAATAGATCCTGATAATGTATTAGGATATTATTATCTCGCTAAAATTTATTCAGCAGACGCCAATATAGCTGAAGCAATAGTTAATTATGAAGAATGTTTGAAACGTGATCCAAGTTTTGAAGATGCTTCTCTTTCATTAGCATCATTATATTGGGCATCAAAAAATAACGAAAAGGCACTTACTTACCTGCAAGAATCACTCAGATATAATCCAGAGAGCAGTAAACTCTTCCAGATGATTGGGGATATTTATGAGGATATAGGGGATATGGAAAAGGCACTAAATAGCTGGGAAAGAGCTTCTAGACTAGAAGAGGGATAGTTATTCTCCGAGGTGCAATTATTGAATTCACACAAGATCTCAATGGAACTTATCTTCTCTACTTAGAGATAACAAACGAAACAGAAGTAACAATAAAAGAAAAGATCCTAACACTTCAAAAAGGATTCTACATCTATGTAGGTAGCGCATTTGGAGCAGGAGGTCTTTCATCCAGAATCCATCGACATTTACGAAAAAATAAAAAACAACACTGGCATTTAGATCAAATCACACTTTCTGAAAATTGCATATTTTACGGTGTTGCTGCTTTTCCTGAAGAAAAATCAGAATGTTTAATCTCTGGAATATTTGAGAAAATGAAGGAACTTATTCCAATTATCGGTTTTGGAAACAGTGATTGTAAAAACTCGTGTCTAAGTCATTTCTTTAAAATTGATTTCTAGCTTAGAAGATGTTTATTTCCTATATTCACATGATTAAGATATTTCTTCGCTACGTCGAAACATCTTTCAGCTTTTTTTCTTGTTGTTAAAGGCATATCACTGAACCAAAAATGAGGATAAAAACCAAGTAGCGAATAGGGTATATCTTTATTAATTGATGCAATAAATTTTGCAATATTTTCTACCTCTTCCTCATCAACATAACCTGGTACAAGCAAAGTAGTTGCAGTCAAAACAGGAAGGTTTTGGCGTTGATCAAAGAATTTTTTTCCAATATATTCAAAGTTCTGTAAAACCGCTTGGTTACTAACCCCAGTCAAAGCTTCATGAATATAAGGATTCCAAGCTTTCAAATCAAATTTAATATTTCCTCCAGAGATTAACGATAATTCTGCAGCTTTCTTAACTAGATTTCTATTACCAGTTCCATTCCATTCCCAACAAATTCTTGTTATCCTATTCTCCTTTTTGGCAACTTCAAGTATTTTTTCTGAAGTATGTATAGCAAAACTAAACTGAGGTTCCGGAGATCCACCAAAAAAGCAAACACATGTAATACTCTGATTTTGCTTATAATCTTCAACTAGTCTCTCTGTAGTTATTTTTGACCCTAATTTAACGCTTTTATGACTTTGATTTTGGCAGAATAAGCAATTAAATGAACATCCATAAAAAAATATGGATAAATTGTGATGATCAGTTTCCTTTCCTTCTTTTACTGCATATTCAGGATAACCAGCTCCAGTTCCTGCGGGACAAAACCATGCTGCACAACAATTACATGGTAGAGGATCAAGGTAATAATCTAAGACACCTATATTCTTACTAGTCATAGAAATGAATTTGTCATTTTTGGTATATCTCAAACCACAAAAACTAACATCATTCTTTCCGATTTTGCAATTATGATAACAAAAATCACATTTATTCTTACCAACAGAAGGAGCAGTTTCTGGTAGATTAAGTTTAGTTCGTGCAATCTTATGTGCTTCTTTAACATACGGTTTTGCTTCTTCAAATCTATTCTTTAAGCAATCATTACAGACAGATAATGTAGAAGCTACTTCCTTGTCACCTTTACATATGGAACAGTTAGCAGAGCTTTCCTTTTTATCAAAAAAATTCATCAATAATAACATAGATTTTCTTATTTGTTAATGTTGTGGCTTCTTGGGAAACTTTTATTTATTCGTTGCTTTAAAAATTCTTCATGGCTGTAGATGTTCATACACTTGTAGTTATACTGGTAAATATAGCTCTTTTCTACATCTCAGCTGCAATTTTATCAGCAATAATGTTTAGACGAGAAGCAAGTAAATGGAGCTGGATAAACTTAATTATGGCGGTAATCTGTTCATTGATTTGGGTTTTTGGGTTCACATTTCTTGTGATGGGAAGTGCAGCGATAATAGTATTTGGAATACTCTTCTTCTTAATCTGTTGGGGCTTATGGGTACTTCTTGGAGGTATCTCAGAAAGAAGATCTGTTTATGCTGCTACTGGTACTCTATTACTATGGTTCCTACTAAGTTGGGTTTTCATGGTAATAATGAATTTATTTGTAATAACCTATTTTGGTGGAGCAGATTTCCCAACATTATTCCCATGGTTGATTTAGATTAGCAGCTGAAAAAAGAGAAACAAAATCTTCAAAATCTAAAGGATAGGATAACCTAAAATCTATCCCTTTTTCTTTCATATAAGTAAAAATGATATTGTCTTTCTTTTCCAGTAATTCAAAAACAAAAAAAGAGCTATTTTTGAAGAAAGTGTAATTAATATCACATTCAATTTCATGTTTATTGCCTAGCATCTGCTTCCAATCTTCGCAAAATCCTCCACAATAGAACCTGATTGAACAATTTCTGCATCGAGTATTTACATTTGATTTGTTATGGTATTCTGAAATTGATTCTAAATTTATACCAGTTTTTATTGACCCTAATACGAAATTATTCCTTCCTATAAAACCTGAGCAAGGATAGAAATTAGAATCAGGTCCAACAGCTAAAGCATTAATTCCAGCAGGACATCGATTGACATGTTTACTTCTAGAAATTATACGCTGTACATATCGATTGAAATAATCAGATGGTCCTAAAGATAAAAGGAAATTTGATAAGGCATCCTCTTGCATGTCAATGAGCTTATTACAAAGTGCTCTTAGTTCAAAATCCAAAGCTTTAGAAGAATCTATTCCCCATGGATGTTTTGAATTTTCACCTATTCTAACAGGTCTAAGAGAAACATAATCAAAAACTTTCATGAATTCAAGATAAATGTCTACTAATTTACTCATTCCAGAATGCAATGGAATTATACAATGTTTAACTACATTATTGTCAAAAACTTTGATATTTCTTAAAACATCTTGAATTTGATTAGGATTGTCATAATCAATAGAGACTGTCAAAAATCCATAATCATTAATGTATTCTATGAAATCTTGATCTGTTTTCTGTAAATTTGTTGGAGGAGGGAATACCAATATATCAAAATCATATTTATTTTCAATTTTTTCAACAAAATTATGAATTTCAAGGAATGTTTGAAAGTTGAGAGTAACTTCACTTAGAAGGAAAGATGAAATAGATAGAGGAGTTTTACTTTGATTTTCTTTCTTTCTTTCTGCAAAGTACAAAATAGTTTTTTCGATTTCTTCAAAACTAATTTCTTCCGTACTATTCGTTCTATATTCTTTTGAGTAACAATACCAGCAGTCTAGATTGCATTTTGTAGTTGGATTTATTACAATGTGGTTAAACTCATTTGAGAGGATATTCTGCGTTTTATATTCATTATTTTTAAAAAAACCATAAGAAATTAGCTTTTTAAGAGAGGAATGAATTTCCTCAGCTTCCTTTTTGTCTTCTTGCTGAATTCTTTTGTAAAATTCTAGTATTTGATATTTACCTTCACTGATTTTCTCTAATGTCTCTAAATTTTCACAAACTTTCCAGATTAGCTGTGATGACGGATCTAATATCATTTTTTTATTATCTGTTTTATAAAAAAATAATTCACCCATCATTTTCCCATCATTCTCAGCATACAGATTCTGATTCTAACCTATCTTCATCATCTTGAAGAATCAAAGCAATTTTTTCTAACGCATCCTCTTTCTTCTGAAATTTTCCAACAATTATACCAGTTTTAGAATTGCGTACTTCCCACCAATTATCATCTGTCAAATAAATTAAATAATCTCCACATTCTTCTTCGTTAGACATAACTTTCAAGAAGCATTGTATTGATTATTATAAATTATTTTTCATGCACAATGAATCTAATTTTTTACCTTATAACAAGCCTTTAAAACAGATGAAAACGTGATGTTAATACAACATGGTACCTAGGAATTATAAGATATCTTTATGTGGTGATCCAGGAGTAGGAAAAACCTCTCTTGCCTTAAGGCAGGCTCAAAATTCTTTTCCCCCTGTTCATCAACCAACCTTAGGTGCCAATTTTCTTATCTGGAACACTATTTTCAACGGTGAAGAAATAAGACTCATTATTGCAGATTCAGGTTCTCAAGAAAGGTTTTTACCTGTTTTGCCTACTTATTTTCAAGGTTCATTAGCTGCAGCCATTGTTTTTGATATCACTAGCCAAGAGAGCTTTGGAAAATTAGATTTTTGGCTAGAAAATCTAAGAAGGGGAGTAGGAGAAATACCTATTATTTTGGTAGGAAATAAGAGTGATTTAAAAAGTGATAGAAAAGTTTCTGTTGAAGAAGCTGAGAAATTTGCTGAAAAATTAAATACAACATATTTTGAAGTTTCTGCAAAGGATAATGTTAATCTGTTTCCTTTATTCAAGAAAATGGCTGAAATAGCAATTGAACAGGACAGTCCATAAATCCTGATAAAACAATTTTCTTCTATTTCTATTGAGGATTATGTAAAAATTGAAATATATCTAAATATATAATCAATTATTAGTAATTAAGGAAACGAGAGATATAAACTCGATAAATAAGGAGTTTGTAAGATGGAAAATGAACATCATTTAAAGGACAATACTCTAAATCTATTTCTAGTCAACTATCCACAAAAAGAGTTGAATCTTAATACACAGATAATCAACATAATCGGGGGGAAGAAACTAGTTCCAGATGAAACCGTAAAAGCTAAGAGAGAAATGGATCTGGAAAAACTAGATGTTAATAAGATGTTTTCTCAAACACATATCCTGTTTAAAGGATCTAGATACTCTTTTGTAAATGTTGAAAGAATCGAGGAAGAAATTAATAATAAAATTTACATTCTTAGGAATAGTGTCAAAGAGTTTACTCTTCTGAATGTCATTGTAGGACCTTTTGTAGATTTAAATCTTGAGGAATCAACAAAAGAAATACAGTCACTTAGTCAATCATTAACTGGAGTGTTCAGAAGAACAGAGTTCCAAAAGGAATCTGAAATTATTGCTGATGTAAATCAGAAAATTGAGCTTAAGAGAAATTTGGAAAAATTATCTAATTTCTACAATTGGCAGATACTAGAAGAAAGCAGATTAAGAGGTAAAGGTCCAGATAGAGAAATTACACCAATGATAACTTCTGCTTTCTTAGTAAGAGCACAAATAACCAAGGATCGAATGAAATGCATAGGTGAGTGCCAAAAGATATATTCAAAAGATACAACTCCTGAAGGAGTTAAATGTGAATGTGGGGGAGATTTAATCTTAATCACTCCAGAATTGAATCTAGAGGAAATCTCTTATGTATATCCAGAAGATTTGGTAGAGATTGTAGGAGAGAATAACATCGAATCTCCATCTCAATTATTCAAATATTTGCAAAATTCTAATATTCCTAAAGATTTACTAGCATCGATAAGCCAATTTTCTGCTTTGAAACTACAAAATTTCATCACAATTCCTTCGAGAATTAAATTCCAAGTAAAAGCAACTAGTGACATAATAGATCTTACTCTAGGATACAAAAAACAAGAATCTGATGAACTCTTAATCTTTGGTTTCATAACAGATACGAGATATAACGATACTCGCTTGATATCCTCTGAGACATTAGATAAAATAATGAATACAATCTATGCAAATTTAGTAAATCAAACGGATTGGGAAAAAACTATTGAAAAATCAGACTTGAAGAATTGGAAAACCACTCCTTTTGTAAAAATCAATTACTTAGACAAGTATTCATCTTTGAAGGACATCCATTCAATTGATTATAGAGGTGAAGGAAATGAGTAACGATAAAAGAGACAGTACCAGAATAAAATATATTCCAAAGGACGTTGTTGACATAATTGGTGATTTTCGGGATATGTATTCCAAATTGGATTCGAAGATTAAACAATTTGTGAGAACTCAACCTACATTTCTTAATGAAATTCGTCAGAAATTAAAAACAGATATTGGATTTCTTTCTCCTCAAAAGAAAGATATGGCCTTATCTATTTATGGAATAATCATTACAGAAGATATTCTAAAAAACTATGAACCTCATTTCTTTGCAGATGATATCTCAAGTTTATTAAATGCTACTGATAAGAAAATGTCTTGCACCGATGATGAATTCGTTGGATTACTTGCTTCATTTATCAATATCCTAAAATCAATTAAAAAATCAGTTGAAATCATAGTTCAGAATTATGCAGAACTGAAACAAATTGGAATTCAGAGTGATGTAATTGAAACATTGCTAATTCAAAGAAATTTCTCTCCAGCTTTATCTGAAGCAAATCTTCATTTTGAAGTAGGAGAGTTTGAAATTGATATGAGGTTTATTGCAGCTATATTCTCTTATTTCTTGGAATTCACTCTTGAGCAAAATGAAATAATTGAAAGTGTAGAATCAGCAGGCAAATTATACACAAAAATGATTTCAAAATACCCAATTTCAAAGGGTGAAGATATTCTCTATGATATGATAAACATCACTTTAATAGAACCTTATCTACCTCAATTAAGTCAAATATTACCTAGCTTAGAAGAAGTAATCCCTGAAGCCCAAATAAGAGCTGAAGAGAGAAGTGTACACGAAGAAGAAGCACCTACGCAACCAGCATTTATTCAAGGCAGAATAGAAAAAGTTCTGAAACTTTTCAAAGATTCTATTCAAAAGAAGTTAAAATTAGGAAAAGAAATCGATGAATCTTGGAAAATTCAAATCGAAAATAATATAGAAATGATTTTGGATTGGAAAGCAGTTAACGAGTTTGGTAAGAAAGATTTAGATGATCCGCATCACTATCTGAGATATCTATTTACTATCTGGTTTGAGATTTTTGAAGAATATCCACAAATGTGTTTACCCACTATAGAGATCGAACAATTTACTAAATTCATAGATGATCCAGAAGTATTTATGGAAGAAACAAAGAACGCAATCACTCATAATCTAACAGATATTATTCAAGGTATGACAAAAGATGATGGACTTACTCCCAGAAGTCTTGCAATTGCCTTCACTGCAATTTCATTTAAATTATTAACAAATTCAGAAGTTCTTTCTCTCATTTTTGAGGAATAGTTTATTCCTTGAAATTCTTCATTTTTTAGAAATTTTAAATTTCTTAAAAGCAACATTAGCAAAAATTTTTATCATAAAAAAAATCAGTTAAATCAATGACTGTTTTTGAATATAAGGAGATGCTAGATTTCACTAACTATGATATACTTGAAGAGATACAAGTAGACGCTTGGGGAATGCCAGCTAGGGAATTAGTTCCTAAAAGATTAATCTATGCAACATTAAAGAGTGGAGGAGTAGTAATTGGTGCATTCAAGAACGATGAAGTAATTGGTTACTGTTGGGGCTGGGTTGGAAACCAAGAACCATATGGTCTGTTTATTTATTCCCATCATAATGCTGTTCGAAAACAATACCAAAATCAAGGAATAGGGATGCAATTAAAACTAGCTCAGAGAGAATGGGCATTAAAGAAAGGATATAATTTGATAAACTGGACTTTTGACCCTTTACAATCAAAAAATTGCTACCTCAATCTACATAAATTGGGAGTAACTTGCTCTAACTATAAAAGAAATTATTGGGGGGAGATGAGAGATTTTCTGAATAAAGGTATTGATACAGATCGTTTTTATTGTAATTGGTATATTAATTCAAAAGATGTTCTTGAGAAAATTGAAGGAAAAACAGAGGATTTCTCTCAATTAGCTCAAATTGAGGATTATCGTGTGTTTGACATAGATTCAGATGTCGACCTTATAATCAAGGAAATAAACCTCAACCTAGATTCGAAGTATATATTCATCGAAATCCCCCCAAATTTCACTCACTTAATTAATAATGACAAACCTACACTTATACAGTGGAGAAATGAAACAAGAAACGCATTCGAATATTATTTCCAGAAGGGTTATAAAGCAGTAGATTTCTTTGTTCTGAAAGATACTAATATTGTCAAATGCTTCCATATATTGAAAAGAGAAGAAACTAAAAGTTAACACAGAATAGATGATGAAATGAAAATCGAAAAAGTAAATTTATTTTTTGTGAAAATGGCTCTTAGACACCCATTTAGAACAAGCTTTGGTGAGACAAAAGAGCGCGAAATTCTTCTAGTTAAGTTAGAATCTGAAGATAAAGTAGGGTGGGGAGAGTGTGTTGCAGAGCATGGTCCCTGGTACTCTGGGGAAACAATATCGTCTTGTAAACATATAATTAGTGATTATATCATTCCTTGGACAAAAAAAGGAGATTTAGAACATCCTTCAGATTTCCAGCAATTAGTTAGTAGTATCAAAGGAAATCAGATGGCTAAAGCTTGCGTAGAGGATGCAATCTGGGACCTATATGGAAGATTGAACAATCTATCTCTAAAAAAAATGATTAACGGATCAAAGAATGCTATCCCAGCAGGAATTTCTCTAGGTATTCAGAAGAACATTGGTATTCTTCTAGAGAAAATAAAAACAGCAGTAGAGCAAAATTATCAAAGAATCAAGATTAAAATCGAACCTGGTTGGGATGTTGAGATAATTAAGCAGATTAGAGATGTTTTTCCTGACATACTGCTGATGGTTGATGCCAATAGTGCTTATAGATATAAGGATAAAGACATTTTTCTTGAGTTAGATAAATACAATCTGATGATGTTAGAACAACCTCTCCAATATTATGATATTCTAGATCATGCTAAACTTCAGAAAGACATTTCGACACCAATTTGCCTTGATGAATCTATCAAAAATGTAGATGATGCTCGCGTAGCAATAGAATCTGATGCATGCAGAATTATCAATGTTAAACCTGCAAGAGTTGGTGGAATCTCTGAAACACTGAAAATTCACGAATTAGCAGAGATGTTGAAAGTACCATTGTGGTGTGGTGGTATGTTAGAGACAGGAATTGGACGAGCGAAGAATGTTGCAGTAGCAAGTTTGTCTACTTTCTCATTACCTAATGATATAAGTGAAAGCGCAAGATATTATACAGAATACATCGTAGATCCAATTTTCAAGCTTAATAATAATGGAACGATTGATGTTCCTAAAAATATACCAGGGATAGGCGTTTCTGTAAATTCAGGAAAAATTGAAAAACATTCATCACAAAAACTCTCCGTCTAATCAAATGTTTGTCTAATTCAATGGTGAGAGTGTCCAGAAGATTGCTTCTAGCATTTTAGATTTGAAATCATACGTTGAAGTAAAACTAGCAGAGAAGAAAGGTAATCCTTCGATATGATTCTGCAACCCTGTGAAAAATTTTGCATAAGATGTACTTGCCTTTTCTATGTTTTCAGGTAATGATACAACTAAAGCGATTTTGGGTTTTGTTTTTAGATTCGAAAGAATTGAATAAAGCTCTTTATAACTTTTATTTGCTACATCAACTACGAAAACTAATGCATCTTGCGGAGCTAAGAATTCTTCATCTACTAATGTCTCTTTCTTAAAATTGAAAGAATAATTTTTCGTCTTTATATTTGCTGAATCAACACCGTAAGAAGATTCTTCATAAGGTAAAGAGGACATAAAAGATGCATAATAGTTCTTAATTAAATCAATGTATTCCTTAGGATAAATAATTCCTATTTCAGCTAATTTTTTCCTCTTTGAAGGTTTTTGCTGAACAAAATTAATGAGTTGATCAGAGAGCATATCAGCTTGTTGTGTGCTTAATAAGTCTGTAACAACATCATTATATTCTTTTATGATGTTACTCAAGAATGCTTTATTCACTTGAGAGATTTTCTTTATCTTGTGAAATTTGTAAAACAAAATCTTAGCTAACTCTTCACGGAAATCATCTATTTTAGACATCATTTCAGGAACAAGCATTAAAACTAAACCAAGTGTTCTACTCTTCATTCTCTTATCTTTAACAGATTTATCTTCAGCGATAAAGGAGAAGGCATATTGAACAAAACCAGAAGAAAATGCGAACGGAAAAGGACCATAAAGTTCAGTAGAAAAATCCTCTATTGATACCATACCCTGAAAGACTAAGGAGTAAGTAATAGAACCTGAAAATCTAAATTTCTCAACGACGGATTCATCGAATTCAACATTTTTGTCTGACACCATATTGACAAGTGCTGGACCTACATCTTCTAATTTGAACAGACATATAAGCATAAGAACTAATAAGAGAGAATACTTTAAAATATTTGTTAATAAGCTTCAAACTTACTGTTCTCCCAAAATTGCTGGAATCAGATTTAGTACTTCTTCAACAGTGTCTACGGAATTTATTGTGTCTATTCTACTATCATCAATTTTTTGATTAGAGAGTTTATTAGACCACCCTCCAGTACCTTTGAAAGTTATAATCGGTTTATTTAATTGCCATGCAAACGCTAATTCAGAAAGTGTTCCAGCTCCCCCACTTATTGAAACAACAGCATCTGCTGAAGCAATGATAATCTGATTTCTAGCTATAGAAAGACCTGTTGCAATGCGAACATCAACATAAGGATTTGCAATACTCTTATCTAAAGTTGGAATTATCCCAATAGTGGACCCTTCTGAATAATTAGAAGAGCTTTGAGCACCTTCACATACTGCAGTCATTACACCGCCTAATCCCCCACAAAGAATCCTATATCCATTATCAACTAGTCCTTTTCCTAATTCCTTTGCTATAGCATATTCATTTTGATTTTCTGATAATATACCGGATCCAATAACAGCTATCTGTGGTTTAATCATAATTAAAAATTCAAGAATTTAGATAAAAATCTTATCCATTATCATTGTTTTTTGTGACTTCTGGAAATATGCATCTTTAGTCCCCTTTCACTAGAAAACGACCGATCACACTGTGGACAACTGAATTCTTCTTTGGGTTCATCAGAAGGTTCTACTTCAATTTCTTTCTCTTCCTCAATTTTATCTTCATCATCAACGACTTCTTCAACTTCTTTCTCAACGACTTCTTCAACAATTTCTTCAGTTATTTCTTCCTTATCTTCTTCTTGTACAATATACAACCTACCATCTACTAACTCTATTCGAGCAGGAATTTCTTCCTTTAGAATCATATCATAGATGATCTTCTCTGTTTTTTCTAGTGGTTGTCCTATCCTTTCAGCAAAAAGCTCTAAAGGTATTGAACCCACCTTTGATAGACTACTAATGTATTTTCTTTTCATCATTTCTAGTTCAATAATATCAGGAAGTTCTCGTCCTTGAAGAGTTTCAACAAGTTCCTCATAAGTACCTTCTTTATATTTTTCGATGATTTCTGAGACAATAATCTTGAACGAATCATTGAAATTAATCTTTTTGAGTTTCTCTAGAAATGATTCTCGAATTTCATCTGATTCATGGAATATTAATGCTGTGCCAACTGAAACACCATCGAAAAGTGAAAGAAAAGCAAAAGACCTATCTATTATACTCTCGTTTGGTTCTTCTTTTTCAAGTTCTGAATTATAAATATCTACTAAAATATAGCAAACTAATTGTAAAATATCAGGATCGGATAAAGCAAATACATTTATTATTCGTTTGAGTTTATCCAAGATATAGATATCTTCTGTTGAAATGAATTTATTAATGAATTCTGAAATCACATCGCTAGCAATAAGAAGGGAACTCTTTACAACTAGGGATGTTGTTCTTAAGAAATTGTAAAATTCTTTTTCTTCTTTTGTATTGATTGTATCTTCTAACAATTTTTCTAATTTTTCCGTGTAGTATTCAGGTTTATGTGCAGATAGATAAGTCACCATATCAGCTATCTTGATTTCTGGACTAACCTCTCTCATTTTCAATAGTCTCTTCATTAACATTGAATAGATTTTATCAATTAAGAGAG
>JAEOTK010000149.1 GCA_016839875.1 Candidatus Heimdallarchaeota archaeon | reverse complement strand
ATGTAGCTATTAAAATAAAATCAAAGACATAAGGAACCATAGCCATGATGAAAACCCATTGAATTGCTCCTACAGCAAAAATTAGGAAAATGGACAGAATACCATTTACAGCAGAACCAACAAGAGACCAAGATCTTGTGGTCCCATAGACAAATGTTTTGTGTTCTTGGTAATCGTTTCTATCCAACCATGTTAGGATCATTGCTTTATGAGTTCCTGATCTGAATGATTCCCCTAAACCATAAAACCCAGCACCAAGAAATAAAACAAAAGTAAATTTCGTAGATGCACCTAATCCTAGAAAATACAAAGCAAAAGAAATAATGTAAAAAACAAAGCAAATTAACAATTCATTTTTCTTGCCAAATTTATCTGCCAAGATACCTGAAGGAATCTCAAAAACATAAGTAAAAACCTCCTGAACTAAAACCAACGAACCAATTTTGAGCAGGGGAAATTGTGAATCAGTAAAATATACGAGTAGCATAATAAGTAGATAAGGTTCAAAGAAACGCAAATTTTTGAAGAAACCATAGAATTTAAATTTCCACATTAGAGGGCTTCTCAAAATCTGCTTCTGAATTAATTTTGATTCCTTCTTCTCAGACATGCAACTCTACGAAATTTGTAGAAGTCTGAGTTTTTAATATTTTTTCTCTTCTTCCCCTTCATATTTTGATCCTTTAGGGGCAGAATCAAGAGGATTTGCGTAGATTATTACTGATTCTGATAATGTATTCATCTCCCCTTCATAAAAGCTATCTAATCGCTCGTTTACACATTCTTTACATAATCCAGCAGGTACTATAACATTCGTAAGAACATCTGTTTTTTCTCTGCTTCTACATCTTCCGCAAAGTGGAGATCCACAGTTATAACAAGTGAACTTAGCTTTATTTCCACAGTTTGAACAAGTTGTGTCGAAAAGAAAGATAACTTTAACCAAATATGTTCACTAACTTTGTATATCCTTTCCCCTATTAAAACTACACAAAAAAGCGAAACAGTTTTTAAAACTTCATTTTATCTATTATTTTAGATAGTCATGGTTCAGATTACTGAAAATATTGTTATGGATTACTTTCTTGAGTTAGTTGACCAGGATGAAGTTGACTTTTTAGTTGGAAAGCCTGAAGAAAAGAAATGTGTAAAAGAACTGATAGAGGTACTAAAAGGCACAGAAGAAATTCATGATAAAATTGAAGCAGCTAAGAATCTGTGGAAAATGCTTTTTGAGGTTTCGATGGTCCATATAGATTCAGACAAACAAGGGTATGATGATTTATTCAAATATTTCGATGAATTTGTAATTTTTGAAGATCTAATTTTCGCTTCTGATCCATTTTACAGAGATCATACTTTACATTCATTGTGGGTATATTTTCTTGGAGAATATATTTACAACAGACCAGAATTTAGCTTTCTTTTCAAAAACTTCTACAGAAATTTGAAAACAGCAAAACTAGCAAGTGAGTTTTTCAGAAAATTGGATGCGCCACAGATATTTAGCAATTTATATGTTCTACTTGAAAGGATTGGGGATATACTAAATTATGAAGATTCAATTAGGTGCGTAATAGCTCTAACTCATGATTTAGGTTATCCTCTTAAGAAGATTGGAGAGATAAACAAATCGATAGGGAGAATTCTTCCTTTCTTCTCTATATCAGAATATAGAGAGTTTAATTTCCAATTTGAAAATATTCAGCAATTTTACATAGAAAATTTGTTAGAACTTATTTCCTTCAACATGCATTTTGAAGTTGAATTTGGGGATTTCAGTTATGATGAAAGGCAACTAGTTGCAGAAACTATAAATAAACTGGAAAATTTGATGAGTTTAGTATTAAATCTAGAAGAACCAGATGAGGAGCTTATACAAGAAATGAGAGACATTTTGAAAAATGTTTCAGATAAAGAAGCTGATATTCTAAGGAGAATTTGGACAGTAAAAGCAGCTATGCAGAAAGAAGTTCCAAGAATTCTTAGATATTCAAATGATTTCGAGCATTATCAACATGGTATAATGAGTTCTTACATATTAATGAAAACCTTGAATGCATTTTCAAATATCCAAATAGCATACAGTGACCCTTCTGAAGTTCCAATAGCCAATCTCGATATATCTACTGTGCATTCTAAGCTGCAAATATTGACAGCTATGTCAGATCACACTAGTCCGGGTTTTCAAATCCGGGATATTAGAGACTACTCACAAGCTTTAATATTGTTTGATGAAATTGAGGAATTTTCAAGAATATCTAGAGCAAATCAATATAGACAATTTGTAAATGAATTCTGTAAGACTGAACTTAATGTAAAAGATGGTTATCTAAATATAGATTTCATATTTGATAATGAAAATGTTGCAGATTTAGATCCAGAAAAGAACTTCAGACATAAATGTAAGAAATTTCTGAATATATTTGATATTTCAAACCTATCAGAAGACATAAAAGTGCGATTTAGAAGCATTGGAAAATTATCTTCCAATTCAAATACCTATGAAATACAAATAGCCCGGAACCATGTTAAAATACTAATCAACGATGAAGAACAAAATATATCTGAGTATTTGAAGACAAAAGATGTTTTTCACTGTTGATCTTTATTTTTATATTGTTAGACTAAAAATAGAATTGAATTTAGATGTAGGTAAAAGTATACAAGTTATACCCTGGCAAGGATTAAATGACAACTCTCTTTGGGGTCCTTGGGTGCTGTTTGTTATAGTGGTGAATTTTGCACTATAGGCTTTGATACTCTATCTTTGGGAAAAAGTGGACTATATTGGAAGCTTTGAATGGATGATAAATGTAGTCGCTGGTTTTGGAGTAAAATCAAAACGATTCAAAGACTATGAAGTTGGAATGGAAAAGAAGGTTGAGAAAAGACCTTGGTGGAAACCAATACGGCTTAATGCACAAGAATACTTTTACGGACCAGAATGGATCAATATAGTTGAAAAAGATGAAATAGAAAATCAAAATATGAGAGTATCCAAATTCTCCCTCAAAATAGGTATTGTAGGTGTTTTTCTTAGTATCCTAATACTTTTCCCATTCTCTTTAATTGGCACCGTAATTGCATGGAAATCGAGGAAAACTGAGAAACCTAATACTTATAACACAATAGGATTGATTCTTGGTATTCTTGGATTAGTCATCGCTTTAGGTGTTATAATAACCTTTTCAATTTTTTCTAATAGTGATTTAGGATTAGCTCTCTAATCCCTTTTCTTTCTTTTTTTAAGTTAAGCTACGTTTTGTTGTTGCATCAAGCAGTAAATGACTAAAGTATCCTAGCAAAAAACCTAGGATAGGATAAATTACAAAAACCTGAGTAAATCTAGGGACGATTACAAAACATGTGATGAATGTAGCAATAAAAGAAATTGAAAGCATAAACCAAGAATGGAAGAATTTCCTATGGTCTGGGTTTGTGGGGCGTTCAATTATATCCGGTAACAATGAACCAAATAAAACTAAAACTAAAGATACAGCTAAAACACCAGAAAAAAGAAAATAGTTCATCTCATCAGAAAAGAAATAATAAACTACACCAACAATTGGAACGCCGATTATTGCCCCTCCAATTATGTGAATTATTCTACTTGGCATAATTAAGGTCTCTCTACTACATTATTGCATACATTCATATTTAAACGGAAGTAAAATTGGTGGATTACAAATTTCTTGACAAAAGTCATAAATGTTTATCCTAAGAAGTAGCTATGGATGATTTAAGAAAAAAAGCAAGAAGCTGGATTGAAAAATTTCAAGAAACTACAAGTTTGCTAGCCAATCTTGATGATGATACATCCCTCCCTAATGGTTGGACAATCAGAGAAATCTCTATTCATCTAAAGGGGTGGGATGAGGAATTCATTAAATTTGCTGAGCAGATAAAACTAGGTGAACCTTATTATGCATTTTACAGTGGAAAACATGATCGTTATAATCAAACTTTTTTTGATAGAAATCATAATCTTTCATTAAAACAAGCAAAGGAAAGTTTCATTGTTACAAGGAAGAAGATGATTGAAGTTTACGAAGATGTACTTGAGAATTTTTTTCAAAATGATAAAAAAATGCTTGGATTCTATTCTTTATGGTGGCATGATACTCATCACTTAAAACAAGTAGGTATAGATGTAGAACATCTTATGGAATGATAAATTACTCTGCTCTGTTTTTATTCATCATTAAAACTCTTGGTTTAGCCCCAGGAATAAGATACCAGAAGACTAGATTACATGCCTTACAGTAAAAATAACCTTCTCTGATTTTGACTAAGAATTTACCGCATTTTGAACATTTCATTCATACACCTATCGCAGAACTACTTTCCAGTATCTTAATTACTACATTATTTACAATTCTAATAAAACATTTCCCCTCCAAGCAAAGAAAAGGCATCATCAGCTAGTTCTGCAACATTTATTTATGCAAAATAAATCTTCCTTTTGAAGAAGTATGAATAAAGTAGAACAGAAACCACAATTATTTCGTAAATATCCAAAACTTGAATTTAATATTCCTTGGGTTCAATTATTATCTCAACATACTCCCATTCAGCAATTGATTGATTTGCAAAAGAGAGTTGGAATAGATTCCTTATGGGTGAAAAGAGATGATATTACTACACAAATCTATGGAGGAAATAAACCAAGGAAACTGGAGTTTATTCTTGCTGATGCAGAAAGAAAAGGATGCAAAAAAGTAATGACAGTTGGTGGTTTTGGTTCAAATTTCTGTGTTGCTAATGCTGTATTTTGCAAAGAAATGGGTTTGAAGGCGATTGCTGCAATAGGCAACCAACCTATGGCTGATTATGTTAAAAAGAACCTACTACTCAATTTATATTATGAAAACGAACTTTTATTTGTTAAAAAACGAAGTAGAGTAAAGTGGGTAAAATTATACAAACAGCTGTTTGATGAGAAAACTTATTTTATGTTAGTTCCAGGAGGAAGCGTCCCACTGGGAACCTTGGGTTTTGTTAATGCTGCACTTGAACTAGATTATCAAATCAAAAATGAAACAATACCTGAACCTGATCATATTTTCATCCCTAGTGGTTCTGCGGGGTCTGTTGCTGGTTTAGCTCTTGGATTGAAACTCTCAAATCTTAAATCAAAAGTACATGCGGTTCAAGTTTCTACATTTGCTGATTATAATGATATTCTACAATTAGCTATAGATACTTGGAAACTTATGAAGAAATATGACACATCAATACCTGAAGTTACAATTGATAATATAGTTATGGAGACTGAATACTTCGGAAAAGGATATGCTGAACCAACAAAAGAAGGAAGGGAAGCAATAAAGATTTACAAAGAATCTGAAGATATTCTTCTTGAAACAACTTATTCAGGGAAAGCTTTCGCTGCATTTTTAGGATTTATCAATGAAAATAAGGACACATTAAAGGAGAAAACAGTTCTATTTTGGAATACCTACAGTAGTATAGATGTAACTGATAGAATTCAGAATCAAGACTATAAGAATTTACCAAAACAGCTTCATTGGATTTTTGAAGAATAAAAACAAAGACACCTCTAGAAGAAAAAGTTTAATTTAAGTGGCAATTAGTGTTTTGCAAATACAGATTGTGACAAATATGAAAATTAGTGAATTAAGATCAAAAATAGAGCGAAAACATGTCATTTGGGGTATTGTAATCTTAATCTTCCTTACTATTTCTGTATTCTACGTAGTTAGTAGAGTGGTTGATGGGAATTTTATTGAAACGTCTTTTAACAATAGATTTCCAGATATTATTCCAGAGGATGAAACTACTGAAACAAATCCTTACAAATACTTTATGTCAAGCTATATTGATTCATTCTTTATTTATGCATTAAGTGCACTCGTTCTTCTCTGGATTATTAGATATGTTCTTAGACTTGCTAGAAAAAGAATCTCTCCTGATGTTTATAATGTTCTGAACGTTTTAGTAAGAATAATAGTTATACCTTTCTTCATTATTGCATATCTTAACAGCTTTGATGCATTTACTGGAGATCTAATAGGGGTAGCTGCAACTGTAGGTGCTGCTTTTGGTATTGCAGCTGCAAGATCAGTAAGTGACGTTTTCTCTGGACTCTATATGGTATTCAGTAAACATCATAATGTTGGTGATTATCTGTTAGTCCCCAGTTTGAATCTTGAAGGAGTTGTCGAAGAAATATCGATCAACTATCTGTCCTTGTGTCAACCAAATGGTAATTTAGCGGTCATCCCCAATAGAAAATTAAGGGATCACGAGATAATTAACATCAGTAAAGTTGCTGTGGAAAAGGAAAGAGATGGAGTTACAGAAATCTTCCTTTACGGCAAAAGAGTGATTGAAACCCATTTTGTTTATCCTTTAGAATGGGCAAGTAGTTCAGAGGATAGCCATGAAATTTGTGCAGAAGCGATAGCTAAAACTATTGTGGAATTCAAAGATTTTCTAGAAACTGAAGCAGATTGGAGTATAACTAAGAGAGATCGATTAAACAGAACTTATGTTATTAATTTGACAGTTCTTGATCCAAACAAACTACTAACTCTTATTGGAGATTTTCAAAACACATTAGAATCAAATTATGAGCTTCTGAGGTCTAAATAAATCATTTCAGAACTCAAATTCCTTTTTTATTAATTTTGCAGTATCTTCTGCACTGATATATGTATTATTAATTTTGAAATAGTTAGCTTCTTGATAGATAAAATCATCAACTGAATTCATAACGTGTTTTTCACCAATAGCAAGAAGCCTTTTTTCAGATAATTCTAAATCTCGTTTGGAAGGTTTTTCTTGTAATCTGCTAGCTTCTCTATTTCTTCTAAGTCTTTCATCCAAATCTGCTTCTAACTCCACAAAGAAAACAGTTCCTCCCTCTTTTGTGAAAATTTCACAAATATCATCTACATTTGTTTTATCTTCTTCCATACTCAAGTTCCAGACATAAGTAAAGATCAAACCTGTTAGATCACTGGATGCAACTTCTTCAAAGACTCTTTTTCTCAAGAATGCGTTCAAGCTATGGAATTTTGGTGTTCCATATTCAAAGAAATTCAGAGCGAATTCTATAGACATGTGATTGTGAAAGAGTTTCAAATCTGTTATTTTTGTAAGCTCTCTACCCACTGCCATTTTTCCCACAGCAGGAGGACCAAAGATAATGACTAGTTTCATCATGAAGAAGCTGGATTCTATACTAAAAAACTTTATTTAGTAGCTGAAAGGGATAGCAACTAATTCAATTTTGTGATAATTATGAATCAAAAAACTTCCCAGAAGAAAGAAAATATGTTCATAGCTTTTTTGATTATTGCTTTAACATATGCTGTGGCTCTAGCTGTAGCTATTGGAATAGGTTATCTGTTACGTAATCGTATGCATATGATTGCGTCTCTATTGATTGCTGATGTTGCTGCCACATTGGTAGTATATGTAATAAGTATGGTTTTCAAGAATACTAGTATCTACGATCCTTATTGGAGTGTAGCTCCTATTCCAATTGCTTTGTTCTGGATGATATACTTTAACTCATACGCTTCAATTTCTGCTGCACAAATCATCGTATTAGCTGTCGTTGCAATTTATGGAATCAGACTTACTTTGAATTGGATTCGAGGATGGAAAGGAATCAGGCATGAAGATTGGAGGTACACTATGTATAGGGATAATTATCCGAAATTGTTCTGGTTTATTAATTTAACAGGATTACAGCTAATGCCTACATTGTTAGTTTTTCTTGGTTGTTTATCTCTCTATGCAGTATTCTATTCTTCTAATCTCTCTTTTACATATCTTGATGCAATAGGCTTGGTCATTTGTTTAATGGCAGTTGTTATGGAAACAGTAAGCGATGAGCAATTGAAGAAGTTTAGAAAATCTGAAGGTAAAAATCAGCTGATGACTTCTGGTTTGTGGAGTGTTTCTAGACATCCTAATTATTTTGGAGAAATAAGTTTCTGGTGGGGTTTGTTCTTCTTTGCACTATCAGCGAGTCTGAGTTTCTGGTGGATGATAGTTGGACCAGTATCGATGACAATCTTATTTGTAGTACTCAGTATTCCAATGATGGAGAAGAGATTAGTAAAGAAACATCCGGAATATGAGGAATACAAGAAGAAAGTATCTTCATTGATTCCTTGGTTTCCAAAAAAGAAGTAAAATGATGGACATCTAAGGTGTTATCCATCCATTAAAGAAATATAACAATATTACTCCTGCTGCCAAAATGATTATTCCATTACCTATTAAGAACAATCTGGATTTCCAAGGAGTCAATGTCTTTCTTCCATCAGCATTTCTCCAGTACAAATGTATTAACGCTGTTCCTTCCCATTTCTCAGGATTCAAATCTAAGAATAGATGAGATGCATGTCCGATGAGATACATAGCGAATATTGGTGTCAGAAAAATCATAGGATCAGTAATCCAGAATATAGGTAAACAGAACAACAGAGGTAGGAAAAACGAGTGTGTGACAACATTTCTGTGAGGAAGTAGTTTTTTCCAGATGATATCATAATCTGGTAATTGTGCTCCAAAATGGCAAGCAAAGAATGAAAGAACTATCCACATACCATGTTGTGATGCAAATTCTGTTACAGCAGTGAATTTTGCCAATACATAATATAGACTAATAGCTACACCCCAAAAGAGTGTGCCTCCAATTAAATGACCTTTTCGATGCAAATTATCACCTTGTATTGTCTTAGGAAATAGTAGATTACTTATTCTTAAACTTTCAGCAGAACTATTCTTCATAAGATTGAGGACCATGTTCATAGCTTGAAAGACAAACCATAGTGTGTGTACGTCTTACTCCTTTTGTTGAGGTGATAATGGCTAGTTTTTCTTCCAATGAATCAATGTTTTTAGTCTTGGTTTTTATCAAAGCATCATAATCTCCTGCTATGTGGTGCATTTCACATATTTCCAACTCTTTTTGTTTACTCCACAACTCCTTAGCTGTAAATTCCCATAAACTTGCAGCTTTATCAAGCATAACGAGAATTATCGCTGTAACCTCTTTTCCTAATTTCTTCTCATTAACTAGGCAAGTATATTTAGTGATAATTTCATTATCTTCTAAAACTTTAATTCTGTTATGAACCGTCTGCCGAGAAACTTTGATTTTAAACTTCTTCAATTTTTCAGCAATTTTCTCGCTCGAGCTCCTTGCATCTTCTCTAAGTATTTCTAATATTCTATAATCTGTATGATCTAGTTTCAATTTCAACACCTATTTTACGATTGTACATTTTAGTTTACATGAAACACAATTCTGTCAACTGCAATAAAGGGATAACCATTATAAACTTTACGAATGTTAATTAATAAAATGTTTTTATTGTCATGTTGTAAAGTGAATATTTATTAATGCTTTACAATTTGTCGTACGCAGAAATGGAATTGAGGTTACGTAATGGTTATTAGGTCAGTACAAAAAAAGGAAGAAAACGAATTTGCTAAGTGGGTTGAACAAATACCGGAAAGTGAAATTCGAAGAATATTAAGATATTCTCCAAAATACTACTTCGCTGGAGGTAAACCAGGTATATTACCAATTCAAACCTTCCACAAAATAATAGAAGAAATTATTGAAGAAGAAAGAATATTATTGCGAGAAAATTCTGAAAAAGTTCTAGATAATTACAATTATGGCAAAACCCAAGGCAATGATGAGTTAAGAGAAATACTATCTAATCGTATGAAAAAAAGAGAAGGAGTAGAATGTTCAAAGGATGATGTCACTATAACAACAGGATCACAACAAATTCTCTATGCTCTAAATGATATCTTCATTGAACCTGGAGATATAATTTTAACAACAAGACCAACATACCTTGGATTCTTGATGGTTGCAGAGAAACTAGGAGCTAAGATTATTACTCTTCCTTCAGATATTAATGGCTTAATTCCCGAATTTATCAGTGATGCAATTGAATTGTGCTCAAGAAAATTCAATAAGATACCTAAGCTCATGTATCTAGTTCCTTACTCTGATAATCCAAAAGGTACAACACTGTCAGAAAAAAGAAAGCAAATGGTTCTAGATTCTGTTCTTCCTCATGAAGAGATTCTGTTGGTTGAGGATGCTGCTTACAAGGAAATTCAGTTTGATAACAAAAAATATGTTCCACTGAAGAAAGCCGATCCTGAAAACAAAAGGATTGCTTATCTATCAACTACAACAAAAGAAGCAGCTTCATTCAGGTTGGGATATAGTGTTCTACCTGAAGAAATCAGAAAAGCTGTAGTAAAAGCAAAAGGTTTCTACGATCTTTGTTCATCTGAATTTCTACAGAAAGTAGCTGCTAGATATTATGAGAAGCATATCGATAATCAGATTTCTACTCTTCAAAAAGGTTACAGAGAACGAAGAGATGCTATGCTCAAAGCAATAAAAAATTATATGCCTAGAGGAACATACACGAGACCTACTGGTGGATTTTTTGTTTGGTATGAAACAGAGGATTTGGGTTTTGATTCAAAATCTTTCGTTTCAACAGCTATTGAGAATGGAGTTAGTTACGTTCCTGGATATCAATTCTTTCCAGCAGAAGGATATGCAGTAACAGAAGAAGCTGAATTGATTCCTTATGAAAGACCAGTTAATACTATGAGATTATGTTATTCGCTCCTAAATCCAGAACAGATATTTGAAGGAATGGAACTACTAGGGGATATGATTCTGAAGAATATGAAGCAAAGATCGAATATAAGAAGATGGGATGGCGATTTGAATTATAATTTAGAAATTGTAAAATGAAGAAGTGAGATAAATGACAAAAAAGGATATTGTAGATGAAGCATTCGAATACTGGAAAAGTAATTACAACTGTGCTCAAGCTGTAGGTTGTGGTGCTTTAGATTATTTCGGATTTGAAGAAGAGAGTAAAACACTCAGAAAAACCTTTCTTCCTTATGGGGGAGGAATAGGTGAAAGAACAATCTGTGGATCATTAGTGGGAGCATTAGGAGCTTTAAGTTTTCTCCTAATAGAAAAGGGAGTGAAATATGAGCAGATTTATGATAAATTCAAAGCTTTAAAGCAAAAATTTAGTGAGGAAAATGGATCATTGCGATGTAGGGAATTACTACAAGATTTCATTGATGCAGACGGAAAATTGGATAAGGATAATCCTGAAAGAAAAAAAGTATGCGATAAGACTGTTGAGACATCCGTATTATTTGTAAAAGAGTTGATAGATAATTAAAATGAAATAAAAGGATAAGGTTGAAAAGGAATAGATTTAGAGAGAGCCCTTGAACAAAATCATTGCTCGGATTGCGCTATCTCTTCCTTTTTTAACTTCTTTCTTGATTTTTAGGGGATTTTTTGCTGGTTTCATCATTTTTTTTCGCCATGATAGAAGTCTCTCCTATTTAAAAAAGAGTTGACCACAAGTAGTGAACACAACTTGTGACTATTAGAAAAAATGCACTTAGAAAAAGAAAAATTATTTTACTTAGATTTCTCGTTTTGCAGTCTTACTGCAATGAAATTAGAAAAATTTGCCAGTTGGCTTTGATGAAAGATTAATTCTGAGGTTTTCATGGTTGGTTTATCACCTGTTTGTTTCAGCTGATGATCTTTCGCAATCTTGTGATTAATGTACCCATTATAATCCTTTCTTGGAGATTTCGTAGGTTTAAATAAATTAATAACGAATTTTATGGCATTTACAAAACTGTCTTCGTGAATCAAATTCATGTCCAAATTAAGAATTTTTATTCTCTCATCTATCATTTCCTTGTTAAATAGAATATAGACTTCGTTAATAAGTTGAAAGTTGTTAAATGCCATCTTGGTGGTCTGCCAATAATAAACACTTATGAAGGGTTTGATTTGTCAAAAAACACTTATTAATAAAATAGGTTCAGAAGTCTCTCCAATGCGATTTTTGTGAAAGGTTTTAAAAGAGCTATACAAGTTTGAAGAAAAAACCAATAACAATTAGAAGGGATTGAGACACTTGAATGAAGAAAAACCTCTCAAAAGATTCAGTTCAGATAAATCACAGAAAAGGAAGATCAAGAGTGATTGGTTGAATTTTGAAAAGAATGAGATTTTTCTTCTATTAAGTTTATTTTTCTTAGGACTAGCTTTCGCAAATTATGAACCATATGCTCCTGTATGGTTAAAACAGATCTTTGATGTTCAGTCTTACTTGATTCTTGGATTAGTTTCTGTTATCTCGAGCATTATGTATGCAGTTGGAACTGTATTTTGGGGGGTTCTAGCTGATAAATTCCAATCTAAGAGATTTGTACTTCTAGGTGTTGTAGGTCTTTTACTCATGTTTATCAGCTTAATTTTTACACAGACTCCAGTCTTCTTTCTAGTAATTGTTTTGGTAGGATTTTTTTTAGGTTCAGCACAATATTCAAACTATTATGTTCTAGCTACAAAATCAATAAAGAAACCAAAAGAGATAACTCTTTCAAAGATTTCAATGACTATGAGTTTCTCTTGGGTGGTCTTCAGTCCGGTAGTTGCACGAATTTATGAGAATGTAGCCAATTCAATGACAATTCAGTTGATTATAGCTGCAGTAATGAGTGTTATTGCTTTTGTCTTCGCATTT
>JAEOTK010000148.1 GCA_016839875.1 Candidatus Heimdallarchaeota archaeon | reverse complement strand
CTCTATTTTCTCTTCTTTTTCTTTCTTTTTTTCTTTTTTCTCTTTGAGACTGAAATCATGCCAAAAGTGGCAAAAGTGAGAAGAACTACAAAAATAGCTATGACTCCAAACCCAGATAGTATGATCCACCACCAGCCAGCAAATCCTGCTTTATTGAAGTAAAGTGTATATGCTGGAAAATCAACTGAAATACTTGGTGTAAAAACTAATTCTATGTAACTAACATTTGTTGTTTTATCTGCAGTATACTTTACTTCTAATTTTTGTTTTTTTAATGCTCCAGTGAAACTTGCAGAATTGGATCTCGAGGTAATTACTCCTTGAATTTTTATTATATAATTTCCCCCATATTGATAAGTGATTTTCATTCGAGCTACGTATTCAACGCCTTCTTTGAGTTCTACATAAAACCTATGTATGTCACCATTTAGATTGAAAACACCCTTTTTATGCAGAATTACTGCTCTTCTGAGATAATCATAGATGTCGTCTGTTGTTACTTGAAATTCTAAATTGTTTTTTTGCCCATTCACAATAATTGGTAGAAAAATTGCTTCAGTTAAACTTAGACCAACTATCAACATTAAGATTATACTTCTTCTTCTCATTTTCTTTTTCTCTTCTTACCTTTCTTCTTCCTTCTAGTAACTGAAATCATTCCAATAATCATAAAGCTGAATACTACAATTAAAACTGCTAGAGTTCCTAACCCGGATAAAGCTATCCACCACCAGCCAGCAAAACCTGTTTTGTTAAAGTACAATGTATAAGTTGGATTTTCTGGCATAGCTGATGCTGAATAACCTAATTGTATTTCTCCTGTAGTTGTTCCATCTGCAACATATACTACTTCTAATACATAATTTGTTTCTGAACTAACAAGAGTAATTATATCGGATTCAGAAGTTGTTACTCCATGCAACAAAATCCAAAAAGTACCTCCATATACTTCTGTGAACTTTATTCTTGCTTTATATTCAACATCTTGTTTCAGAGAAACTTTGAACCAATGAGCATCTCCAAGTTGATAGAAAATTCCTTTTTTATTCAAAATAATTGATCTGACCTTCAAATCATTTATGAGTTCAGTTGTGCATTCTAAATCACCATTATTTATCTGTCCATCAACTATGGATGGTGAGAAAAATATTCCAAAAATACAAATACTAAGGATTGATAGAAATACTATATTCCGCATTCTAATCTTCTTTCTCAAATCTTTTCCCCCTGACTTGTTACTTGAAGTCCAATTAAAGAACTAAATAATACAAGTAACGCCTTGAGTTTTATATTTTGTTGAAAAAAAGAAAGAAAAGGAAGAGAGAAGCTAAGCTATTCTCTTCTTTCGTCTAACAACGATAACAATCACTAATATACCAATAAGCAATGCTCCTGCTCCAGCACTGATGTAAGGATACCATTTCTGCATGAACGCTTTGAATGTTTCCCAACCTGTTGGAGGATTATATACCGTATAATAGCGCCCAATGTATAGGACATTTCCTGCATTGTCTTCTGCTCTGAAGATTACTGGGTACTCTTGATTTTCATATTCCTTAGTGTTCCATGAATAACTGACAGGGAAAACTGTACTATTAAGGACGGTAGTATCGTTTATTATTAATTCACATGAAGCTAGCCCACTGCCTAAATCATAAGCATCTATTATTTCTAATAAAATTGTACCATTCACTGTTTGCTCATTTGGTGGTGCTTCAATAATCATATCTGGATCTGTGAAATCTCCAACTGTATAAGTATAAGGTGATCCTGCAGAGCCTAATTCTGTTACCTGATTATGGATATCTGAAGCAACGAAATAGTAGTTAACAATTGTACCATAATCTGCTGAGGGAATCGTAAATCTATATTTACCTGTTACAAAATTCATCGGTGTTGGTAACCATGGACCTGCACCAATCTGGTAAACAATTTCCACCCATTGCAGCATTATGTTATCTACAACTTCAACACTCGCTTCCACTGTTTGACCGTATTCTGGCATCGACGGATTCAGTTCTATATTGCTAATAATTGGTCCTTCTATATCTACTACAAAATGCATATCGTCATAGATAGCAACAATTTCAGAACCACCATCAGCATATGCATACATTGCTATATCTGTAATATTCCAGTTATCTACTCCGTAGTATGAATTCACATCATTTGCAACATTTCTAAAGAGATTGTTCCATGAACCTGTTTGGTTATGATCTTCGATATAATATACACAAACATTTGATGTGTTCGTAAAGACTATATTATGAGAACCTAGCATATAATAGATAAAATCACTGTTATCAATTTCCAATCGAATATAAGTATAAGCTGATCCACCAGGTGTTAACTTATCAAGTCGCCACCAGAAATCTGTATATAGATTATCAAAAACCGGCAAAAGGGCATCTCTTCGACAGTAACGCGTTCCTGCAAAGCTATCTGAAGATAGATTAGCAGCATAATTCCCACTATGTGCATCAGAAGTCAAGTTTATGTAATCAGGATTGTTATTGGTAATCCATAATCTTATAGGATCACTTGGATTGTAACCTATATCATATTCAAATCCAGGATCTCCTGCAGGATAAGTTCTTACTTGAAAATCATCCACTAGTAATGTAGCAAAAGCATTTGCAGTTCCACCTGAACTTACATAGAATCCAATCTCATAGAGTATG
>JAEOTK010000147.1 GCA_016839875.1 Candidatus Heimdallarchaeota archaeon | reverse complement strand
GGATTCGATGCCTTATCAGCATTGAAACTTGCGTTTGCTTTGAAGGATTTTCAGCTTCCAGAAGAAATTTTGATTATTGGAGTACAAGTAAAGAATATTGATGGTTTTGGTATAGGTCTTTCAAAAGAAGTAGAAAATGCAATCACTAAAGTCATTTCTAGAATCAATGAAATAATAACAAAATTCAATCTCTAGTTTTCAGAACAAATCAGGTATTTTATCTAATGACATTCGAGCAATCTCATTAAAAACTAAATCTACACCAAGTCCATTTGCTGACGAAGTCTCAACATACCTTTTAGCTTTATATTTCTTAATGGTTTCTTCTACTATATCATCTGAAAGTAGAGGATCCCTTGGCAAATCACTTTTTCCACCTACAATAATTAAGTCTGTTTGGACATTTTTATCTACAAAATTGTACCAGGTGTCAAGTCCACCAATAGATAATGCTCGAGTGAGATCAAACATTAAAACTGCTACAAGTGCTCCTCTAAAATAATTATCGAAAATTCCCATTTGCTTGAATTGTTCTTGGCCACCACAATCCCAGACACTCAAAGAAATATCTCTACCTTGATAACTCATCTGATGTATATGAAAACCAACACCTATTGTCAATTTGGTTGTATCTATGAATTCACCTGTAAGATAACGCTGTATTAAAGTTGTTTTACCCACTCCACCATCCCCACCGAATACAACCTTGGCAATTATCTTTGACAATTGAAGCGCCCCTAATGCATTTGTTCTAACAAATCATTAAGCTATAACATTTAATATAAAGCTATTCGTTTCTACAATAGTATAAAAAATAGATGAGAAGAAAAGCAAATTGCTTTTCTACGGATTAATGTATTTTTTCTATGGATACATTTAATCTATCAAGTATCTTAGACATTTCTGCAATTTCTGTTACAGAAATCACTTTCAATTTATTCTTGAAGACACTTGAATTTAGCTCAGAAGCACTCTTGTAAATTTGCCTTCTTCGCCAAACTGTGGGATCAGGATGGTAGAAGAGAATAGATAAAGTGCTTTTGTTTCTATCAGCTACTAAGAAAACATCTGATGCAGGGATTTTCTTTCCAATCAATTCTTTTGGAGAGCCATCATCCATGAGAGTAAAGATTCTTGGGAGTTTACCTGAGAAGAGTAAACCCATTTTTCGGGACATATCTTGTAAATTAGCTTGAGTCAAATCATTTTCTGTAGTAATATCTCTTACAATAACAGAGAAATAGGGCTTGATTAAGCCATATGCATCAAGAATCTCTCGAGTATAATCCTCTCTGAAGAGGAGGAATAAGATGCATTTTCGACCGAATTCGGTTATTCTGTGATCTTCTGAATCTACGGATTCAACATCAAAGGTAATTGCCATTGAACGAAGATCTTGAGCATCTGGAACAGGTAACGGTCCAAAAGAACGCTTATCATCCATAGTATCAAATAATTTTGCTTTTTTCTCTTTCATGGTTTGTCCTTGTGATCCTTCATCTAAACCAACAATTGTCATTCCTTCTACAGCTAATGTCAGTGTTTGCTCTTCAGTGAGATCAGTATCATTAAAGATAACTGCAGGACCAGTATCTTCAAAGGTCACAAACACGATACCTAGCAGGTGTTCTTTTTTTGATTCCATTCCTGACATTTCTTTTCATCCTTTTTTGAATATTTTTTTTGATTTTTGTGCAATGTTTCTCTATTGACATATTTTTCTAAATTAATAAAAATTGCTAAATGGATATATCTTCATCTTCATGCTTGCTTTCTTCAACAATATTCTCTATTGCAAGTCGTCCATTTTCGCCTTCTTCCAAATAAATATCTAAGATCATTTCAGCAATTTGCTTTGCTTTCCCTATGGCTCCTCCTCGTTCGACAAATAAACAACAAATCTTCTGCTTGCTTGAAACAAGGACCATTGAATAATCGCCTACGGTAACAACATCTAAGAAACTCGAATCTTTAAACAGAGTTCTTGTCATAGAGTTTAAGGCGGATAACAATCCGGTGATTAATACCGCATCTTGTTCTCGATCTGTTACATCTGAAAACTGAGCGTCAAAATCAAGTAACCCATTTACATCATAAATTAGTACCCGATGAACACTCACAGTTTCATGATATCCTTCGTATGCCATAAGCTTTGAAACAAACCAATCAAATGCTCTGTAAACTCCTTCTCCAGTCATTATTGTGCATATTTCAAAATGAAATGATCTAGGATCAGTTGGAGAAGAAATTCGACCAAGATCATAGTAACTTAAGACATCACTTAGATTAACTTGTCTTTCAGGATCCCTTTTATTTATCATGATAAGTAATGGAACATTTGATGGGATCTTATCTACAATATTATGGAAACTTTCTGTGGATTCACTAAGTGATTCTTTTGATTCTCCATTTATAACATAAACAATTCCATCGGCAATTGACAAGAAATATTCTACGACCTTTTCATCAGTCAAAATTTCTTTTCCTAAATCTATGAGTTTAAACCATTCAGCACCATAAGAGATATCTATCCAATTTAAAGCAGTATCTGGAAATACTTTATCACGATTAGATGAAAGTAGATAGTAAAGCAAAGTTGTTTTACCAGAACCTTTCTCTCCCATTAGCAGAACCCAGGGAATAGTATGTTCTTTCTTCTGCAAATAAGTAGAGAATGCTTCAATTGTTCTTTTAGTATTTTTCATAGATTTCTCTCCCTTGGTTGAAGGAAGCCATCAATAAATGACATTTTTTACTAATATTTAGAAACTGCATTTTATATATGATTATCGGTGTGTAACTCAAAAAAGCAAATTTTAATGAGAGACAAATTATTTTATGAAATTGCATCTAATGGGAAGTAATTTGAAATTACTCTTTCTAGTGAAACTGTTAATCCTTTGAGATAATCCATTTCAATTGCATCAAATATACGACTCGCTATCGTCAAAACCCTGCTTACGGGATCGTTAACATCTATGAGAATACCCATTACAAATAATTTGTTCTTAGTAATTACCAATTGATATTCTTCCATTATCTCCAAAACAGTTACTGCTTCTGTGTAATCCCGCATTTGTTTAGCAAACCGTTCAGTCTCTTTTATCGATTCCCGATAAGCTGTAGCAATTTTTGCTTGTTGTGTCGGATTTCCAAAAATC
>JAEOTK010000146.1 GCA_016839875.1 Candidatus Heimdallarchaeota archaeon | reverse complement strand
TATGATTGCAACAACCCTAATTCTTTACTAATACGTGATAATACTTGGGATTTAGCTATCTGCACATTTGAGGGAGGAGGGAGAACACCAGATTTGAGAAACATGTACTCAGAAGCTGGTTCTCGTAACATTTTCAATCTTAATCTCAACATACCCTATCAGAATGCAAGCGAATCTTTACAAAATAATGCAGTGACAACCTCTGATTTAGATGAAAGACAAAGATTATACTATGATTGGCAGAAACTAGTAATGGAAAAAATAGTTCCATGTTTACCTTTATTTTCACCAAGATTCTATGCAGCCGTCTGGGAAAATACTGAAGGTTGGGATATGAGATGGGGATTGAGCGATTGTTCACCTTATATGAGTTTTCACGGATTACATGAAGGCCAAGAAGATTTAACTGAATTCAATGTCGCTCAAAACGAACTAAAATCATACTTCCCATATATGAATAGTGTAGATTTCAATTTGTTACTGTGGGATTTAATTTTAGAACCAATTATTACTTGGTCTCCTGATAATGCTCCTCTGAAAACAGGTTTAGTTGAAGATTGGGAAGAGGTGGAAGAATCGCATTATAAACTGTTTCTAAGGAACAATTTATATTGGAATCCCTCCTTCAATGTAACAGATCGAACTTCAAGCGATAATCCTTTAGTCACAGAGACTTCTCCAGATGTTTGGGAAGTAACTGATCCAACTCTTCTAATTCCTGGTCTTAAAGCAGGAAAAGTAAGTTATGGGAATAACAAAGCCGTTACAGCAAAAGATGCAGTTTTTTCTCTTCTTGTTGCAGCTAATCCACTTGTTTCAGATATATCTTATAGTTACAGATGGTTATCTGAATGTTATGTTGATCCAGTAGATCCTTTAGCTTTTCATATATATGTTGATGACAATTCAGAAACAGCAAAGATTGACAAAAACGTTGATTTCTTTTCATATTTGGATCTTTTCATGTTGCCTGAGTTTTTCTTAAATTCTACAGATGATACAGTTACATATACTAGCGGTGGAGTAAGCTGTGTTGGATTAAATGATTCAATAATGGATACTATTCAGTGGAAAAGTTATGATAAAACTCCTTTTGGTTGTGGTAAATTTATGTTAGATTACTATGTTAAGAACTCTGTAACTGCTCTCACCCGCAGTCCCTTCTGGCATGGTGTTGGAGCAATCGATGGAGAAACAGGAATGGAACCATTCGTAGAGACAATAAATATCTATGATATTCCAGATGAAGAAGAAAGAAAAAACAGATTCAAAAAAGGAAAACTCGATTCAATTTCAGTTGTAGATAGTGATGGATTGTGTACTTGGTGTATGACCGGTTGCTGTGAGCCTTATGAGTTACAAACTGAAATCGATGATGTTCTAAAAATGATTGCATTTAATCTGGATAGGGAATATATTGGAGGGAGTAGCAACAATATCATGATACAAGGAACTGATAATGAAAATTATTCAGAAGCTTGTGCAGTAAGAAAAGCAATATGTTATGCGATAGATCGTGAAGAAATGAATCAAGTTTGTCATGATGGGGAATATACTCTTGCACATAACCCAATGTATCTGTACACAGCATTCTATTACTATGATGATGTTATCAAGTACTATCGTGATTTTGATGCATCTTGGGAATGGATGGAAGCAGCAGGATACAAAATAGATGTTGAAAAATCATCTCTAGCATTAATCACAGCAATAATCTGTTTAGCCCTACTCACAAAAATAGTTTACAAAAGGAAGTCTAGAAGAGAAGGAATGTTTTCTTGATGAAGAAGAAAGAAATAATCTGTGGAGTTTTAATAATAACAGTGGTAAGTGCCTGCATAGTGCAAGCTAGAACTATCAATCCAAATGAATATTTCTTCACTCTTACTCTCTTAGTAACACCTGGTGATGCATTTGAGTATGGAATTATGATTGTAAAGTATCTTAAAGACATCAAGATAAAAGTAAAATTCAGAGTTGAGAATTTTGATGTAAATATGCTTAAATCCTTACCCAAACGAGATAAAACCTGGGATTTAGCTATATGTACATTTGAAGGAGGAGGAAGAACACCAGATTCGAGAAACATGTATACAGAAGCTGGTTCTCATAATATCTTCAATCTTAATCTAGATATTCCTTATCAAAATGAAAGTGAGATACTCCAAAATGAAGCTGTAACAACAATTGATCTTGATGAAAGACAAAAAATGCACTATGATTGGCAGAAATTAATGATGGAAAAGATGGTTCCTTGTTTACCTCTATTCTCCCCAAGATTCTATACAGCAGTTTGGTCTAATACCAAAGGCTATGATATGAGATGGGGAATAAGCGATAGTTCTCCTTATATGAGTTATGAAGGATTACATCTAGGACAAGAAGATATAACAGAATTAAATATTGCTTATAATATGCTTCGAACGCATTCACCAGAGGTAATTAGAGATGATTGTAATCCATTATTATGGGAACTAATTTCAGAACCTCTTATAGTATGGTCTCCAGATAATGCACCAATGAAGACAGGTTTGATTGATGATTGGGAAGAATTGGAGAAATCACATTATAGAATCTATTTGAGAGAAAATATTACGTGGAATCCCTCCTTTAATGTAACTGAC
>JAEOTK010000145.1 GCA_016839875.1 Candidatus Heimdallarchaeota archaeon | reverse complement strand
ATCTCTAATTTCTGAGATAATCTGGAAGATAAAGTGCTTTTTCCAATACCTGGAACTCCTGCTAGTAAGATTATGATTGGCTTATACTTTTCATCCCCTTCATATACCTTATAGCGCTCTGCTAAACGTTTATCAATTTTCTCTACTTCAGTAGTAATAACTTTAATCAATCTTTTTTTGGAAATAGGTTCTGAGTCTGAACTAACCTCGGATTCTACGTGGTTAGCTACATCTAAAGCTAGATTTGCATTCATCCCAATAGAAGTTAATTTTGAAGATAAAATCCCTTTTGAGAAATATTCGAATTTATCTCTCTTGGATTTAATTTTCAGAAAACCATTAGGATGATCGCTGTTCATTAGATATCAATTGGTACACGTATCTAAAAAGGTAACTTTTAAACAGATAACAAGTATAATGTATTTAATTGAGAACAACACTGTGGAATGATTATGGAGAAGGAAGACCAACTTTACATACAAGATAGAACAAAACAGCTGTTTTCAAGAGGAATATTAGCTAAGAAGTTAGAATTAATCGGTTTTCCTATATCTGAAGGATATGAGTTCTCAATGCAAGTTCATAATGATCTATTGAAACTTGAAAAAGAAATCATCCTAAAAGAAGAACTTGACAAAATCGTTTTTGAAAATCTTGAAGCAACCTATAGCAGGAAATCTGCTGAAGAATATCAACTAGTTGAAAATTGGAGACGAGCTCAAAAACCATTATGGATTCTAATTGCAGGAGCAATTGGTGTTGGTAAAAGTACATTGTCCAGAAATATAGCAGGAGATCTTGGAATTCAACATGTTGTAGGAACTGATGTGGTTCGGGATGTACTTAGAAAAGTGTTATCTGCAGATGTAATGCCGGAGCTACACGCTCCATCTTATCGTGCATATCAAACCCTTCGACCAATATATAGTAGTAGGTTTGAAGAAGTAATACTTGGTTTTGAGAGTCATTCTAAATATGTAAACATAGGTGTTGATGCAATTTTAACTAGAGCTGAAACTGAGTCGGTTTCTATCATTGTTGAAGGAGAACATCTAATTCCTGCATTTTTTGATGAAAAAATTTTATCCAAACCAAATGTATTATATCTGACAATATCTGTGCAAGATGAATCCTTACATAAAGAAAATCTAAGCGCACAATATACCCAAGAAAAAGAGGACTTATTAGAACACTTTGAAAACATTCGCAAGATTAACGAGCATCTGATAGAAGAAACAAAAATAAGAAATCTCCCTTTGATCGAATCTGTAAGAGGAAAATCTACAATTCATGAAGTAAGGAAGCTCGTTGTTGAAAAAATCGTTTCTCTTGTTTCCCTTTAATAGTAAGTCTTTAAAAACAAAAAAATAATTGATACCAGCCAATGATGTAGTTGCAACGACCTGATAGTTGATGATCGACTTTTGGCTGAGGCTTTATAGTGACTTACAATGACAAAGTACTGCTATATACATGAAACAAAGGAAGCGTTCAAAGAGTGTGAAAACTGTGGGCGGTTTATTTGTCATGATTGTACAGAGAAATATTTCCATACGAATGCAATATCTTCTCTGTTTCTTCCTCAAAAAAAAGATGTACAACAAATGAACTATTGTCCAAGGTGCTTGAGGAGAGCGAAAATTAAGAATGCCTTTATTTCTGGTACATTACTTGTTCTGGTTATAGGGACCATTACTGCAACAATTATAGTTTCGTCAATTTGATGATTTCTTTGCTTTACTTCCTTTCCCTTTCTTCTCAGCCTTTTCTTCTACTTCATAGTCAGTAATTATTTCTTCGAATTCGGATACAAGATCTGCTTGACATATGGGACATTCTGTTAGGTTACTTGAGATAACAGCTCCACATGCAAAGCACGTAATAGGAATATGCTCATCTGTATCCCAATCATAGGTGTATGATTTCTTTCCCCAAGTTCGTGCTCTCCATTTCTCCAAATCTACTTCTCCACTCTCTGTTAGAAATTCGTTAATATCTGTAGCTATTATTGTTGTCATTCTTTTTCTTAGGAAGAATTGATAAAAAAACAAAACAATAGGTAGAAAAACAATGTGGGAAATGAGTAAAACTACGTAGACAATCCCAAGAGTGTTTTCTGTTACATTAAGGATTACGGGTAGGATAAAAAGCAGCATAAGTGAACTGACCCCCATAACGATAATTTCTACTACAACAAAGATTAGAATCGAAGTAGAAGCTATTTTTGCAATATCTACAAGAAGTTGTTTTATGATTTCTGTTTTCTGCATTTTTCTTATGTCATTACTCAGATATTCAACATATGTTCGAAAGCTATCAATACTTGTTCTTGTTAATAATAAAATAAGTACAAAACAAAGCACTAAGGAAACAAAGAATAGAATGAATATCAACCACCATTGCTCAGTTATATATCCTAGTGTGCGAACTATTCCACTTATCTGTCCCAACCAATTGATATCTGTAGTTCTAAGGATTGGATAGAACTTTCCGGATATTGTAAATACATAAATTAGAAAATATGCAAACAAGAAAAACATGGAAATGATATTTCCCATTTCTTGATTCTTTCTCCCATACGACCTCTGCTTTTTCTCCCATATGTATGTGTTTTGTACTAGTGGAGGCATTAAGAAGGTAATAGCATGAGAGAGTATTAAATATTATCTAAAAACATGTTTTTAAAGAAAAAAAATTAGGTTCATATAATGAGATCTTTAGGAATTGAATGTTCTGCTGACAAACTTGGCATCGGTATTATCAATGATGATGGTGATGTTTTAGCAAATGTTAGAAAAACATACAAACCCCCCCATGGTAGTGGAATTCATCCTAGAGAAGCCTCAGAATTTCATTCTACTCATATGGCTCAAGCCATTGACGAAGCATTTGAAGAAGCTTCATTAAAAACATCACAGATTGATTTGATCTCTTTTACAAGAGGACCAGGATTAGGACCATGTTTGAGAATTGGAGCAGTAGCTGCGAGAACTCTCTCCTTATCATTGAAAATTCCTCTTATGGCAGTAAACCATCCGATTGCTCACATTGAAATCGGAAATCTTGTTGGTGATCTGTCTGACCCTGTATGTTTGTATGTTAGTGGTGGGAATACACAGGTTTTAGCTTTTTCTGAAAGAAGATATCGTGTTTTTGGTGAAACCATAGATATTCCTGTTGGAAACTGTTTAGATGTATTTGGGAGAAATGCTGGACTGAGTGATCAAGAAATGCCAATGGGTCGAGTGATAGAACTTAATGCTTTGAAAGGGAAAGATTACATCCCTATTCCCTATGTTATCAAAGGAATGGATGTATCGTTTTCTGGAATACTCACACATGTTACAAGATTACTTGAAAAGAATGAATTCAATATCAATGATTTGTCTTTTAGTTTACAAGAAACAGTATTCGCTATGTTGGTTGAAGTAACAGAACGAGCTCTTGCTCATACAAAGAAATCTGAAGTTCTTGTAACCGGAGGAGTTGCGTCTAATAATCGATTGAAAGAGATGTTGCAAGTAATGGCAGAATCTCATGATGCATCTTTTGTAGGATTAAAAGCTGATTTAGCAATTGATAATGGAGTAATGATAGCTTGGCTAGGTTTACTCATGCAAAAAGCAGGTAACAAAACAAAATTTGAGGACACACTAGTTGATCAACATTTTAGACCAGATGATGTAGAAGTAAATTGGAGATAATTCAATTGAATGGAAGTAGTCATGCCATCGTTTTTGATATGCAAAAGAAGAATTTCTACAGTCTAACCCCACTAATAGCTACTATAGATCAAGATGAAGAATTGACCAAACTTGATTTGATTTTAGCTGAAAATCTAGAAGTCAAAGAAATTAAACAATATTTAGAGAAATATCAGAAAATAATTGTTGCTATTTCTTTCCGAACAGCTCAAATTCAAGAAACATATGAAAAGATGAAGCATTTCTATTCAATACTGAGTTCAGCAGATTTAGACCGAATTCTGTTTATTGCAGGAGGAAGTCATCCTTCGGGTGATGCAAAAACCACCTTACGCATGGGATTTGATTTTGTTTTCATCGGTGAAGCTGAATATTCACTTCCTTTCTTTCTTAAGAGATTTCTTCATAATGAAGATGTTTTCAAAACTCCAGGAATGGGCTTCTTTGATGATGTTTCTGACGAGTTAAATATTACAAAGAAACCTGATCCTATTATTCTTGATGATTATCCATTCTTCTCTAAGAAAAGAAAACTATATCCTCCTTTAGAAATCTCTAGAGGTTGTGTTTTTGGATGTACATTTTGTCAAGTTCCTAATCTCTTTCAGCATAATACAAGGCACAGATCTCCAGATGTTATTATAGATGCAGCGAAATGGTTAGTATTTCGCAATCTGTATGACATTCGTTTTATTACTCCAAATTCCTTTGGATACATGTCATCAAAACCGAAAGAAGTCAATAAAGATGCTATTATCTACTTGCTTAAAAGCTTAAAATCCCTTGAAGGTATCCGTGATATTTATTTTGGTACTTTTCCTGGTGAAGTTAGACCTGAAACTGTATCTGAGGAGTTAATGGCTGATATTAAACCATACATAGCAAATAAACGGATTTCAATAGGACTTCAGTCTGGAAGTGATGAAGTATTGAAGAAAATACGTCGTGGTCATACTGTCGAAGAGAGTGTGAATGCAATCAATGATATTATTAAAACAGGTTATATCCCAGTAGTTGACATAATAATTGGATTACCTGGAGCTACTGAAGAAGATGAATTCAAGACTTTGAGGTTAATAGAAGATTTGGTACAAAAAGGGAGTGTTATAAGAGCTCATGTGTTCATGCCTTTACCAGGAACAGCTCTTGAAAAAACAGAATATAAACCAGTTTATACCAAAGTAAGAAAAGCACTTGGCAAACTAAGTTCAAAAGGTAAAATTGAAGGTAGCTGGTCACAACAAGAAAAATATGCATTAGATTCTTGGCAAACAATTCAGAAAATCACAAACTCTGAACGTATTAAGAAATAAGATAATCTCCTTTAACTTGATCTTCTTTAAGATGTCTTCCTCTTGCTTCTACCTTGACTGCTCTTTTAAGAACAGATTTTGCATTTTCCTTTGTAAGTATATATCCTTCTTGGAAAGCATCAAAAAACTTCCTGTCCTTCCTTGTATGTGTGCTTGTAAAGCATTTCTTAATCAGTAAGATATCAACAGCATGATCTTCAACAGCACTTGAGAATTTTCCTAATCCAAAATCAATGAAAGTTATTTTATCTTTCTTCAATAGGATATTACTTGTCGTTAAATCTCCATGCACAATCTCACCAGAATGCAATTTTCCAACAAGTTGTCCTATCTCTTTTACAATAGAAATTTTATCCTCATCTGGAATATCACTGTTAAGCACATCTTTGATTGTATCCCCATCAATACTTTCCATAATAATAGTAGCATTCTTTAGATCTATTTCGAAAATGTAAGGTGTAGAAACACCTATCTTCTTTGCAGCAATAAGAAGTCTTGATTCTATGATAGTTCTACTGTTCCTTAATTCATTATCTAGCTGAGCGATGCGATATGTCTTTGCAATTCTTATTTTCCTAATGACATCCAAGTCAAACCATTTTCCCTCTTCTAAAATAGCTTCAGCTCCCCACTTCTGCTCCTGACTTGTGTTGTTTTGTTTATTCATTTCATATCTTACTCAAATTCGATAATGCTACGACTAATTCATCACCACTTGGACTATCTAAAACTTTATCGTTCTTTCTCAAAATTCCTCCTTCACTCGTAATTACTCCTACTATGGAACAGGGAATGTTTAAATTTAACAGATAATCCCTAATCAGCTCAGCTTTTCTATTAGGAGCACTCACTATCAATGTTCCTGATGAGATCAATCTAAAAGGATTGAAATCAAGCCATTCTGACAATTTTTTAGTGATGGGTGAAATTGGAGGATCCTTTTCCAAATTTATCCCCAAATTACTAAAAGCAATCAATTCAGATAAGGCACCATAAATTCCACCTTCTGTTGCATCATGAATCAGAGACGGTTGGAATTTCTTGTTAATCTCTAAAGCTAAATCCACTACATCAAGCTGCGATCCGATTCTAATTCCTTCTTCAATTTCCTCTCCACTTAGATTTTCCTTTATTTTGCTTTTTGCTTCCGAGATAATTATGCCAGTGCCCTCAATTCCCGTAAAACCGATAATAATAATCTTATTCCCTTCAATTAATTCATTGGGTATTAAGAAATTCGTTGGAACAAATCCAATCATGTGACCCGCAATAACTATTGAATTTACTGATTTCGAAACCTCAGTATGCCCTCCTAGTATTGAAATGTTCATTTCCTGGCATTGCTCATGAATTTGCTGTTGAATTTGTAAAATTTCTTCAAACTTAGTGTTAGTAGGAACAATGATAGTTGGTAAAAAACCAAAAGGTACCGCACCAGAACAAGAAATATCATTTGCATTAATGATTACAGCATACTTTCCAGGTTCTGAAGTTGGAAAAGTTATAGGATCAGATTTTTCAACAATGTAAGCTTCTGCATCAGTCTCATAATAATCCACAACTCTGCTTTTTGCTAAGTTAATGTCAATTACTGCAACATCTGATCCTACCTTCCCATCTGCTATAATTCCATGATTCTTATGTCCTTTGAACTTCAGTAATTTTTTTAATTCCGAAAGTGGGAGCTTTCCTTCATCCATTGAATGATATAAAAAAATGATTCTATAAAAATTTTTTAATCTCACTTTATTTAATCAGTAGTAATTCAGTAGAAATTAGAAGCCCATTGTACGGAGTATGTGTTTAATAATCTTAAATTTGTATCCTACGTTTATCACATCATTAACATTAGTAGTCATACCAATTAATATTCTCCCTTCGTCACAGTCTTCTATAATGATTTGGACTACCTCTGCATTTAATGCTTTTATTTCCTCAGTTGAATTTATCATTTCATAGATAACACCTGGAAATTGTGTAATAGTTTCAAGTACGTATATAATCTTCTTTTCTTCCAAATTTCCTGCATACAGTTCTCCCATAATTCCACCTTCTTTGGGAAAGATATACGCAGCAGCAGCTGGAGAATTACAACTTCGGATAGAAGAGAAGAGAAGTGATGTAACCGCTCTCTTATTGGCCTCATCTAGAATCTCTTGTGTCATTTCACTTGTAGGAATTTTGGGAACAGATTCGAATGGTTTTATACTTTCATAAGTTTCCATTCGTTCTTCAGCTTTTTCTCTCTGTATACCTTCTTCAACTGGAATTGAGACTTTAGTGGGTTTTTCAATTCCCAAACGTGCAAATACTTTTTCTAACTCTCTTTCTACTTTATCTGGAGAATGAGGATAAAATTCACTACTAGTAACTAAGGCTAATTCTGAAAGTTCATTTGTTGCTAGAGCATTAAAGATTTTTCCGCCTATTTGTTGTACATAATTCAAGATTACTGGTCTAAATTCAGGACCTATATTTTCAACCCTTGAAACAAAAAGTAATGTTACATCTATAAATGTGATATAAGTTGCTCTAAAACGTCCCCGAAATATGGTGATCTCATGATATCTTCTCACCCATTGGTAAAATTCGATAGGCTGAATAAAGTATTTGTTTATCTCTTGTTCCTCGATTTCACTAGATGATTCTTCTAATTTGAAGATGATTTCACCCTTAAGGTCATAAACAATAACCGCAACTAAGGGTTTTATGTCAATCTTAGGAAAGGGCATAAGACCTCAACTAGAAATTAATATGTGTTTTTTTGCTAATAAGCTTATTGGAACTGATAATCCAACTTGAAAGAGAACAAATAAATGATCAATTTTTCTTAGAAGATGCTTTTATTGAAAACTGTCACGCGCAGTAAGGAAATATTTTTAGGTTTTAGTGATATAACAAGTATGAGGAAATACTATGAACCAGAATAAAAACGCAGATGAAGCACCTTCAACTAAGATTTCTTCAAGAAAGAGAAAAGAAGTAAAGAAAGATCTGTTTGTAGATCTTGAAGAAACTGCATACGAGGCTTTGAATATACCTAAGAAGAAGCTTAAATCTGGACAATATCTGCGTGATTTCTTAGCTGATACTTCTACAAAAGAAGCTGTTGTTGAAGCTATAAGAGTTACAATAGATGCATTACTTGATAGTATCGCATCTGATTTCAAATCACTGTCAGCCGCAGCACTTGTACCTCATCCTGAAAGCTCTGAAACAAAAGCACTAGTAAGAGGACCACTTAACAGGGATATAGTAAAAAGAATTCTTACAATTTTTAGAAAGTATCCTCCAGTTATAAATGATCTTCTTGGATCAGATGAGATCGTAAAAGTTCTTGATACTGGGATTGGATTTGTAGTTTTGGAAAACTGTCAGAAGGATAATTATCTAGTAGGTATCGTGCAAAAGCAGAAAGATGTTGATGAGTTATCCAGAAAATTAAGGCATGTTCAAAACGTTGTTATAGATAATACTCTTCTGTTGGACGATTTATAAAACCTATTTTCTATTTTTCATATTTTTGATTTACATTTCGGACATTCTTTGGTTTCTGTTTTTAATTCTTGAAAACAATTCCAACAAATCCGATTTTCTGGTTTTCTCTGAGTGTATCTCTCTATTATTTCGTTTACCAGTTGAACAATGTTCTCAGCTTTATCTTTTCTCTGTATGCTATTGTTAATTAGAAATTTCCTCAACATGAAAAATACAATTATTGAAAATCCCCCAATAGATATCAAGCTGATTCCTAGATACTTTAGAAAATCTGGATTCTTTCTACCAACAGCTATTAACGTTGAAAGAATGGCTGCTATTACTACTAAAAATGTCCAAAGACCATACCTCAAACCTAGAAATTGTTTATCCATCCATTCTTGCACTCTTCTTGGAAGAAAAGCTGGATTTGAGTAGATACAAACATCAAGGAAATTCTCTTCACTTATGTCTTCTATATTACCATTGATTTTTCGTGTTTTATGTTTAAATCCGAATACCAAATTTCGTTCACTAACATTCTCAATGATAAAATTCTTTTTTGATAATTCACTTGCTAGAAACGAAAAAATCTGTGATATGTTTTTTTCACTACATTTAATTTTACTTTGTGCTAAAAGATCCTTCCTTTCTTCTTTGATATCTATACTACTCACCACCAAAGGATTTGGAGTTATCTAGAATGAAGCTTTTAGAAACTCCCCTATCATGGTTTTAACGACTTTTAATCTCTTTGCAATTGCAGGTATTTCGTTTCGATTTTTAGTTATGCTGACAAGCATTCCATTTTCTGTTTCTTCTAAAATAACTACTCCGTCACCTGCATCGAGAGTTTTTTCCTCAAAATTTGATTCTAAAGTTTGTTTTACGACTTCTGGATATTTTGAAAGTATACCTAAAACGAAATCAGCATGTTTTTCTGTCATTCCATGAGTAACTATCTCTAACTGGCCTTTATCTCCAGTGAATACAAAACAAACCCCAGCTTTAGTAGAAAGACCTTTAACAACGGATGATAAAACTCTCTCCATAGCCATTCTTTTGTTTTCTTCAAGAAGTTGTTGTGTCATCGCAACTTTGGAATCATCTGTTTTTGCAACTAACTCTTGACTTGATTCTAAACCAATGAATTCTAGTAATCCCTCTACTTTTGCTGGCTCTTTAATAGCTGGAGAAGAAGATATTTTGGAAGTCTGAGCTGGTCTAGCAATTGATTCACTTGGATGAATAGATTGAACTTTGTTTTCAGCTTCTGCTGGTGTTGAAGCAACAGGTTCTGAGGTGGTGGGAGTTGAAGTAACTGGTTCAGGTGTAGTAACTGGTTCTGGAGCAACAGGTTGAGTAACCGGTTCTGCCTCTACTTGTTGATGTTTCTTTGATGGATAATAATCATATTTAATTTGGCTTGCTGCTCTTTCAGAAATTAAGTTACCCAATTTTCTGATCAAAGCAGTTTGTGACCTTGGTTCCATTTTATCTATTGCACCATAATCTTTGAGTTGTTCTATTAAACTACCTTTAATAATTTCAATAATCTTTGCAGATTCTTTATCTTCAGTATCAGGTTTGAACATACAACAAAGGATTATATTGAAGAAGAGATTATAATCAACGCGAAAGATTTCATTTATAAGAGTTAGACTTTGAGATTTTCTGAGCTCTTCTCTAGTTTTAGCGCTTGTATCTATGATTTGGAAAACTGTTGAAAATCCGGATTTTAAATTAATAACCTTGTCAAATACTAAATCTTCTTCCAGAGTAAAGAGGCTGAATCCGACGAATTTTCCCCAAGGCAAATCAAAGTCACTCATTTTTTTTCCTCACACACAGATATGAGAATTTTTACAAATCATTTCGAGATACACTTATTTTGTGAACCGCTTTAGATTTGTTCAACATTCATATGCTTTCTACTTAAGTCTTTTTAGCTAGATATATCTCAAATATGTATATAAGAATTTGTAGAAGCTATTTTTTTCTTCTCCGTCGTTCTTTCTCTAATTTTTTAGCTCTTCTTGCTTCTTCCTTTATTCTAGCTTTCTCCCATTTCTTCCATTTCTTTACATTTCGATTTGACTCATTTCCTACAATCACTGCAGAATAAGCTCTTCCTTCTGTTTCACCTAATTCTCTAACAGCAAATCCTTCTTCCTGCTCGCGCTTTTGAGTATCTGAAAGCATTTGCTGAATTATCTCCTCTCTTCGTTGGAGCTGACCTTTATCCAATGCAGGTTCTGT
>JAEOTK010000144.1 GCA_016839875.1 Candidatus Heimdallarchaeota archaeon | reverse complement strand
ACCTTATTGGCTACTATTACCAAATTTCATCAGGAAGAAAGCAATAAAGAATCTATCTGCAAAAAGAGAACAATTCTCTGACTTAATCTCTGAAAGATATAATGAATATTATGGAGATGAAGGTGTCAAGTCTTTCTTAGAAATAACTAGGATGGATAAGATTCTGAAACTCTTGGAAGGAAGAAGAATAGTAGCTTATGATCAAATTTTTGATGATCTAGTCGAGGGTGATGTATTGGGAGTTCAAGTTAGTGATACAATCTGTCAACCACTTTTCTTACGAGTAAAAAACAAAGAGGAAGAAAGACAAATCTTAATCTCTGATTATACTATTCACGATGCAAGAATTAACGAAAACTATCTTTTCAAAGATGGAAAAATTGGAAAACTTGTTTCTTGGAAAAAAGCAAAGAAAAACAATCGTCCCATCTTCAGTTTTGAATCATTAGAAGAAGATTCTGAAACATTTGAGAAGAATTACACAGGAAGACCGATTGCTTATCTCTCAAAATTCAAAGATCAAGAAGTCTTCTTCTATATGACAGGTGCAGATAGAAGAGCAAAACTTACAGATATTCAACTAAAAGACAGATTAGCAAATTCAAATTTTGCTTTTGAAGTAGATGATGGAAAGGAAGTAAAGAAAGTTGAATTAAAGGGAGAAGAAATTTTCATAGATCTTCCTCCAGTTTTATTAAGATTTACAAAGGAAAAGAAAGAAGTTCAAACAAGCTTGCTAAAATCCATAATTGGTAAATCTGTGATAATGTTCACAAAAGAAGAATTGGAAACTGGTATTGCGTGTTCTTTGACGAATGTAACTAAGGAGAAAATAGAGTATAAAATACAAGAGAAAACAGAGAAAATAGAAAGGAAAAAAGTAGATTTCTTATTTGTCTATGATGACATTCCAAGGTTTATGATTAAGAAACATGTATCTTTAGTAGATAGACTTCTTTCAAGGTACTCGAATCGTAAAGAAATGAGATACATCTTTGGATAATATTTTCAATTTCTATCTTTTCTTCGTATTTTCTCGTTTTACCTTTTTTGTCAATAATGTGTGTTTTTTGATGTTTCCAGAATAATATGCTGATATTAACCCTTGTTTTTAATAGCGACTGCTTTTTTACGTTGATGGATACTCAAGAATCTGTAATCAACCATGTACTAAGAAATGAACTAAGTCTAAGAAAAATGGATGTCATAGAAAATGCTTCATTCAGATTCGGAAGAAGAAACTTTGTAATTGATTTCTATTTACAGGCACATCAAATTGGTATTGTTACAATGAACTGGAAAAGAACAATACCTACTAACAAATTACTACAACTTGAGCAATTAATAAAATCACTCAATTTGAAAAAATTAGTTTTAGTATGTAACTCAATAAGTGGAAACGCTAGAGATTTCTTAGCAAGACGTGATATACCAATACAAGTAGTTCTACTAAATGAAATACTCTATCGAGAGAAGAGTGTGGAAGATCTAATTGCAATTTACTGATTCTTCTTGAAGTAGGAATCAAGGATTGTTTGTTTTGATAAAGGAACAGCTGTATACCCTTCCCTTCGTAATTCAGCTGCAAATCTTTCACAATGACCATATACTGTAAATATTTGTTGGGGATCACATACCTTACAAATTTCCATTAATTCGGAAAAATCTGCATGGTCCGAAATAGTAATGCCATGATCGACCGCCATTCTGAATTTGTAGTTAGAGGATAAACACCAACCCGAGAAAGCAAATAGTTTTGCATTATATTTGTCTTTTAAAAATGAGAAGAAAGGATCTCTTCCTGATTTAAGTGGGGTGAAGAATATCCAGTTATTTGTCTCCTGCAACAAATTTGTTGTTTTCGCATCTTGATATGATATCGCTTCAATAGAATTATCAAGCTTTTCGTTTTGCAATATAGAATTTATTCGGAAATTTGAACCATGAAGAATGATGTTTTCGGAAAGATTAGAAAATGCATGATAGAGCATTTGAGCTTTCCCTAAAGCATATCCCATAAGAACAACTGGAGTTCCACTCTCTTGATATTCTATAATCAATTCTTTTGTTCGTTTTATTTCCTCCTCATAAGATGGGAATTCATATTCTGGACTTCCAAATGTACTCTCAATGATTAGAGTATCACATTTTTCTGGTTTGAAAGGTTCAATGAATCCCTTATTCCTAATTGATACATCACCAGTATAGATTAGTTTACTATCTTCTGAATCAATATGAAGTGCAGTAGAACCAACAATATGTCCTGCAGATTTTTGTGTAAACTCTGTGTTACCTATTGAAAAAGAATCATGAAAACTTACATCTGAATAGTTGCTAACAATATTCTTTAGAAGCATCTGGGTTTCATGCGAAGAAATAACATCGGTTTGAGGAAGTTTTTTTGGAATATGATCAGAATGAGCATGACTGTAGAACACTAAAGGATGGAATTTTGAGTTTGTACTATCACATACAATCTTCCAATCTTTTGTTTCAATTCTTGTAGCATCTGATCTATAAACTTTCATTCCATTTCTAGGACAAATGTCTGGTCTAATCTATTTATAGATTTATATCGAAGAAAAATAAAAAGAGTAAGAGAGATAATTATGTTTATGCTTTGAAAGGCATTATCTCAATTGCAATATTTGCATCAGTTAATTCTGTATCCCTAGAAGCTTTCTTTATTGCTTCTTTTGCTATGTCAACCATTTGCTCTGTGGTTAGCTCATCGCTGTACTTTTCTTTTAAATATGCAATAGCTTCAGAATCACCATCACCTAAAGCTTTAGCTTTACAAGATTTGACTCCACCACCTGGATCTACAAACTGAAGACTTGGACCTGTTTCGTCAAGTCCTCCAAAGAGCATTCCAACACCAAAGGGTCTTAATCCACCTTGTTGTGTAAATATCTGTACATAGTCACCAATTTTGATTGCTAAACCGCGAACGTCTATAGGAACTTTGTAGGTTAATCTAAAAATTTCTGCTTCTAGTCTCGCTCTGCTGATTAATACTCTTCCATCAGCTGCAACACCTGCGAATATTGCTTGGATTTTTTCTGCAATTTTGTGTATTTTCAGATCTGGTTCTTCCAAATCTACTACTCTAAGTAAACCTGCTAAAACTACACCATTTGTGCTTTTAATTCCGATTGCAATGCTTCCTCTTCGAACTGATTCTCTAGCATATTCTGTTTGGATAATTCTTCCTTCTGGAGAATACATAAGAGGTGATCTGTCGTATCCCATTGATTGTGGTCCTAACATTTTTTATACCTCCAATAAAGCTTGCACTTCTTCATGTGTAAGTCTCTTTATCCCTTTTTTATTTACAACTGCTACATCCATTCCATCGCCGGTGGCTGCATCTCTGCTAATTGCAGTCTTAAGAGCTGTTACGACAATTTTGATACCTTGTGCTTCAGTTAAATCTGGTTTCCATTGCGATTCTAGAACACCATATGCAATTGGAGATCCTGAACCTGTTGATGCAAAATCTTCATCACCTATACCACCCGCCATGTCTAGCGTATAAACGTGTGGTCCTTCATTATCTAAACCACAAATCATCATATTAACCCAGTATGGGAAATAAGATCTATATTGTTCATACATGATGGAAGCTAACAAGTTTCCAGCCATTTTAGTTGTAGGGGCATAACCTCTTCCGAGTTCATACAAGTTGATATTAGCACGAGTTAGATTTACAAGATATTGCGCATCTGATACCATTCCAGCAATTGTTGCTACAGTGAATTCATTGAGCTCATGTAATTTTTCAGCTTTCTTTGAGGCTACAAAAGTTCCCATTGATGCTCTTCTATCTGCTGCTACAGCCACTCCTCCCTTAAATTGCAATGCAACAGTAGTAGTACCATGTTTGGGTTCCATAATGGGATTATTGTTCATCCCGTTGAAATTTGGGTTATTCATTACTTATACCTCACTATTTTTTTTGATTGTTTAATTTAAATATTTAGTGTTTTCACATTAAATCAATTATAAGGAACTTTATCAACACTTTCGTCTAATTCATGATCTACCATCTGAACAGTTACATCATTTTGATTTGAAATATCATTCATTATCCAGTGGGTAACTTGATAAAACTCTGAATAATCAGGAATTAGTGATTTATATTCAACATCCACTTCCCCGTTTTGACCAATATTAATTAGTAATTTATTGTTACTATTATCTTCCCAACAAAGTTCGATTTTAAGATCGGTTTCTCGTTTGTAGAGATATCTAAAATTGCCAAACCATCTCTTATCGAAATTTCTAGTTAGAGTACGCTGATCAATTGGAGGAATGAACTTTAGTTTTCTTCGTCTGGAATAGTATTTGTTATTACGCAAGCTTACTGCTTTTTTCCTAATAAGATCATTTAGTAAATCACGTGTATAGATACTTCCAAGATCAGTAAGCTCATAAGTTCCATTTTTGTTCTTAGCTAAAAATTCTCTATCCTTTAATCTTTTGAGTGCTTTACTCAATTGATGTTGATGGAGAGAGGTAGTCTTCCTTAATCCAGAAAAAGAATATGATATCTGAGAATCTGATAAAGTTAACAGAAGCTGAACCTCAGGTAGTGTAAGATAATCATAGTCTGTACTATAGAAATAATCTTGCGGAAGATTGTCTATCTGTGGTATTACTGGAGAGTAAGATTCAAAGAGAGACTTATCTTGATACCCGTGGTCAACATTCATTTGACTTCATATATATGTAAACATGAGTCTTTATAATGACTCAGTTTTGACCGAACAATAAAGAAATAGATATTTTGATTATGATTCTATGAAGCTATTAAAACTACTCTTCTTCATCTTCACTAAGAACTTCTTGTGAAAGTCTAGCTGATGTTGGATGTAAATATACTTCTCCATCTAATATTGTATATGGTATTCTCCTTTGATCTATCCAAGGGGCAATATCTCTAAATTCCTTGAACATATCATTACTAACAATCATGGCATTTTCTTCTTCAGCCAATCTTAGGATAAATTTATCTCCATCTACTCTAGCAGGTAACATCTTTACTGCACCTTCTTTTACTAATTTATCCAATCTCTTCTGATTGTCAATTTGATATCTTAAAGCTGCATCAGCTACCGTTACTATTTTCGAGAAATTTGCCATGCTGAGTCTGTTAATCATTGCTTCAATATTGTTGATTTTTGGTTTTTCTCCTAGACTTTTCTCTTCCCACGCTATATTACTACCATCCAATATAACAGAATCTAGAGGATACGTTGCTTCAACAAAGGTTTTTTCTGAAGAAATTTTTCCTCTTCTAGCAATTGTTTTAACCACGTCTCTAGAGAAATAAGCGATACTTAAGATTACAACAGAGAAAATTATTCCATAAGTTACAATTGAACTAAAGATGTCAATATTAACATCGCGGGGAATTATTAGAATTGGTTGAATAATCGTAGGGAGGAGTGTTGAATACCATTTTGTTTCTGCCACAGTTTCCCATTCAAGATCAATCCAAAATAACATGAATGTATTTCCTTCTTCAGTTGGTTGTCCACTTAATGCAAAAAGATGATCTCCAGGGCTTACAGGCAAGGTATCGAATCCATCCTCTTCGAAATCAATATTGTCACATTGAACTCGAGGAGTAATAAATAATTGTGCTCCTTGACTATTTCTAACATTCATAGCTATTGTATACGTCCTCCCCATAGTTACATTGTCAGGTAAGAAATAACTTTCAATAGTGATATCTGGCATTACAATAACTTCAATTGGATCACTAGCTAGAATTCTCTCAATTTCTGGTTCATCTATTGTTCTGTAAGAAATGGAAAACGAATATTTCTGATATAAAAACGTCTCCGGATAGAAACTAAAAACTCCTTCTTCTGTAGATCCTTCTGTTAGATTTAAGTCTACAAGTGCATGTGAGATAATGACAGTTCCTTCAGTTCCACTTTTATCAAATTGATTTGTTACAGTTACATTGGTTACTGTTGAACCTCCAACGTTTGAAATCAAACAACGGATATCATTGTTTTGACCACTTAAAATGTAAGCTGGATTTACTGGAAAGAACATTCTGACTCTTCCAGAATCCGGAACGGATAGGTAAAATGTTCTAGTGATATTATATTCGGTAGTTGTTGTACTATTTGCTCTGGCAAAAACTGTATAATTTCCTTCAGGTTGACTGTTGAAAGTTGACCAAATTACTGTTTCGTTGAATATATCTGATGAATTTACTAATAGAGATTTTTCATAAACAAAACCATCAGAAGGATTGCTAATGTTATAATAAATATCTGCATCGTTTATAAAGGAACCATTCTCATAAGTAAATTGAAAGCTCATGATAAGATCATTTTCTCCTCTTTCAATCTCTGTACTATTTAACTGAAAAATAAAAGTTGCATTTTCAGAATGTGTTCGATAGATAGGAAAATTTTCTTTTTGATTTGCACTAACATTCCCAGAATTTGTTACAGTAGGCAGTGAAAATAATACGAAACTTACAATAAGAAGACACATTACTAAATATCTACTATACTGTAACCTTCTAAGCATTGAATGCACATCTATTATTTTCTCAAATAAAATTATTTTTGCAATTTAATAAAGTTACCGAGTATATCATATCTATTTATTAAAGAATGGAAAATGGATGATGCGAAATTACCCCTGATTTTGTTCGGAAGCCGTCTAGGACCTTCCTGGCAACATTCGTCTAAGCGCTTTACCCGGTTCGTAATGAACCCTATTCAAGCTTGCTCCTAGATGTTTGGCCGTTTCATCGGTTCCTATATCTTTCTCAGCAATTTATCTGTAGTTTATACATTATCACTTCATAGTTAACAAATATAGGCCGTGTCGTTTCTGTTCCAAGAGCCACACTCTCGCGTGGTGGATTCACATCCACATCCTTTTTCGGAGTCAGGAGGTTCCTCAGCAATTGCCGAAGTTGCCTCTCCGCTTCATCCAAGTAAACGTTTTCTAATTATAGATAAAGCTACCTATTTTGTTATATCTCACCCGAATGACTAATCAATCTATTAGATTATATGCTCAGATGTGTTTTTGTGGTGCTTAAATAGGTTTGATAGACTCAGATAAGCGAAAGTAAAATGGTAAATATTTGGGGGAATACTGAGGATGCTGAAGAAGCAGCAAAGAACTCTTTTGAAAAACATCTAGAGGAAATACTCAGTAAACAATCAAGTATTCACATTGATGATCTTTTGAAAAGAATGTGGGGAGGTTACAACCTGCTCACAAATTATCAGTCGATTTTGGAAGGAGTTAATCATCTAGCAAAAGATGGAAAAATAGTTTTTCATAATAAGATTATTTCTCCTGCTACTGTAACTACATTAGAAAGTGAAGGACTAGAAGAGAAAACAGTATGGAGTCTTATTCAAAAAGAAAAAGAAGTAGAGGAAAAAAAAGAAGTAATGAGACGATATGCTCAGATAAATCCTTTATCATGAAAACATTCAAGCTAGTATGTTATATTTCTCTAAAATAACAGTTTTTCACATAATTCATCTTATAGAAAAATATAAAGACATTATCAAAGCAATAAATTTAGGACCAGTAGTTCAGTGGATAGAATGGCTGCCTGCGGAGCAGTTGGTCGTGCGTTCAAATCGCACCTGGTCCGCCATTTCCTTCTTACCTTATATTATTCTCCTAAGTATCCTTCTCCAAACCAGCTTGTGATTATTTCATCTATTTTCTCTACATTTTCTTTTGATATTTCACCATGAAAACTTTGAGGGATTTCGATTTTATTAAGTTCTTTAACTGATTCATGTAGTGATCTTCTTTGGTAAAAAGTGTCTTTCTTTGTTATCATAACTATACCTGTTTCTTTTACACCAAATTCTGCTAAAATTATTATTTCCTCTCCATAATCAATTTTCATTACTTTTCCAACCTCTCCCTTAAAAACTTCTGAAATAATATCTTTTGCAGCTCTGACCATACCACCAAAAAGAAGAATGTCATCAACAATCTTCTCAGTTTTTACATATCGTTTAAGTGGTATACCAGAACGATGTAAAACAAATAATTGGTTTGGAAGTATGTCTTCAGAACCTTCTTTTTTGTATGTACTGTATCTAGTTAAATCAACCAGTGTCTTAAATAAATCTTGAATATCAAGAACAGTATTTCTAAGTTCCATTTTTTCTAAATCAATATCTAAATTCCCCCAGAGTAACTCAATATCTTGTATTTGATTTGAGAGTTCTTGATAGTAATTAGTATCTTTAATTAATTGCTTCAGTTCTTCTATTAGTTGCTTGCTTTCAGATAAGCTATCTAAATCCTCATGAGAGATATAACTGTAAAGTGCAACTTGCATTAGATCAAGAGTAGCTTTTACGACAATATTATTGACATCTTTTCCTTTCAAGATTTCCAACGTTTTTTTTAGATATTTTTTCGCTTTTGGTAAATTTAATCCCACTAATTCTTTTCTTCCATATAAATAATTAATATGAGGATTTAGATGAATTTCTTCTTCGCTTTTCCCACTAACATACTTTGACATTAGAGAGTTAAAATCATTCCATTTTTCTAGTTCAATGAAGAGTTCAAGTAATGAGTAGTATTGCGTATCAAGATTGTTTTCTAAGTATGTAGATTGAATTTTTTCAAAAGTCTCTTTATCTGAAGGATGCAGAAGTTCTATAATTTGTTGAATTTCAGGAGAGATTGTATCTTTATACATTTCAAAGCTCCGAGTGTTTCTGCTTATAAAATGGACTGTTTTTTTTCAGAGGAATTTGTAAATAGGCTTCTGCGTAGTTAGTAGATGCTTGAGCACCTCTCATTAATGTTCTGTGATTGTGAAATTTTAAGTAAAAATCTTCACCGCCTTTATACAATTGAGATTTATAACATCTGATAGCTTCTTCTTTTTTACTTTGAAAATCTGTAATGTCAACAAGAATATGAGGATTAGGAATCAGAATTGTTGTCTCAGTAGAATATAATTTTGATACTAAATGAGAATTTTCGTATTGGGTTTCATGGGCTGCCCATTCTATCCCTTCTCGAATAATTTTATATGTAAGTCGATGATCAATGTGATAATCATTTTCTATGTGAGTGATAATGGTTTCAGGTCTTTTTTTCAATATATATTGAATTACCTTTTCCTTAATTTCAATTTCATGATTCTCAACATTACTAAAATTGTAAATCTCTCCATCTTGAACACCCAAAACCTCAGTAGCTTTTAGATATTCATTTTTCCTTACTTTATCTGAGGATAAGCAAAGAGTACTAACTTGATGACCTGAACTAACGTATTTAGCTATAGTTCCACCTGAGCTAAGTGATTCATCATCTGGATGAGCAAAAACAAATGCCAGCTTCACAAAATAGTAACTAGTTATGACATTTAAAAATAATTCCACTAGCAGCTATTCTTATTTTATGGTAGTTCTTCAAGGTGTTCTACAACATTTATCCCTGTTTTGTATCCATCACCCATTAAGATAGCTGCATAGTCCAATTCACCCTTAACCGTTCCAGTAGCATATAATCCATCAATATTGGTCGCATTGAAATTATTAGTTTTTATGAAACCTTCTTCTGTTAATTCTATTCCTAGAGATTCAGCAAAACTAAGATCTGGTATATCCTTCAATTCAATAAAGACTGCATTAACTGAGATTTCTTTCATCTCATTTTCTGCTTGATATCTTAATCCTTCTACTGTTTGATTTCCAAAGATCTCTATGTCTTCAAGATTAATACTGTATTTTACGTTGATATTAGATGAACCTTCTATTTTCTTGAGAAATCTACTATCACAATCTAGCTTATTCTCTGGACAAAGCAATGTAATCTTTCTGCAAAATTTACGTAGAAATAACGCTCCTCTTGCAACAAAATTCCCTTTACCTATGATTACAACTTTTCTACCTCGAAAGAGTGCTCCATCACATACAGCACAATGAGAAACTCCTTTGTGAACAAATTCATCTTCACCCTTAATTGTGTGTTTAAGCTCAGGAAGACCTGTTGAAATAACAATTGCTTTAGCATCAATTGATTGTTGCTCTGTTACAATATTAAAACCAGCTTTCGTTTTTGATATTGAATCAACTATCTCATTTGTAACATCTAATTTTGTTGCATTCTGAACTATTTCGGAAGAATCTATATCTTGAGCAAATTCTGAATTAAGATTTTGTAGCTGTTCAACAAGTTGTTGTATGAAATCTACACCCACAGTTTTTGCTATTCCAGGTATATTCTCAATCTCTCCTTTCTTGGCTGTGTTTGAATCATATGGGATTCCAAAAAGCTTAATCGCTAAATCTGGATTTTTACAATAAGCAGCAATTGCTACAGACATTCCAGTTAATCCAGAACCAATTATTGCAAGATCACAACTATTGTTACTCATTACGAATATTCTAGATAGGAATAAAATAAATCTATCTGTAACAATAAATCAAAACAAAAGAAAAAGAAAAAATGGAATGAACAAAAAAAAAGGGCTTAGTTATCTACTAAAAAGTAGAAAACTGACCTCATGTCGTTTAGGTTACTCCGCTTAACTATTAACCCTAATTCAATTAACCTTCTAAGAGCATATCTTGCAGTTCTTGCAGGTATTGCAGAAGCTTTAATTAATTGTTTTTGGGTTAGTGGTCCCTTCTTTTCCAATATGGATAAGAGTTTTTTTCCTGAAACTGGTATTTCCTCATCTGCCATGATATTATCCCCTTGCATGTATATATGTTACGGACGTAGTACCTTTATAAAAGCAATCTCAGTATTTTATCCGCGATTGCAGTAGCTTTTCTAGGGAATCTATCCGCGATAGTAAGATATTGAGTATTCTTTTTATACATCGATATTTTTCTAATATTATTACGGTATATATAGTCCTATAATTTGATAGACTAGTAGAAAATTTAATAACGTTGGTATTACCTTATGTTTTTCTGAGTGATGTGTTGTGAATTTTCCAAGCGATAGTTCTCCGGAAATATACCATCTAGCTAACCAATTACAAAGAATCAACTATTTGGGTAATGTACAAACGCTTCAGATTGAGTTTGAGTTTATTCCAGAAGAAGCAAAAAATGAACTTATAGACACTTTTGTAGATTCAACAGGAATAGGTAAATTTAGGTCTGATATGATTATACTTGAACAAATATCAGGAAGAGATATGTTGGAAATCATTAACACCCTACATAACATCCATGCTATTTTTGGAGATCTTTCTGCTGTAGAGGGAGTTACTTCTCTTATTGAAATTAACTATAATGAAGAAACTTACTTTGTGGTTGTATCTTATAATCCGCAAACTAGTGGTCTAGAATTGATATCTACCTCTGAAAGCAAATTATACTTCGAATTATTGAATTTCATTAGAACAAAATGGGCACTTTCAAAGACATTTATCAAATAACAATTTCTAACAGACATTCAAAACAGATTAGTTTAATCTCTATAAAGTAAAGCTTCTTTCAGTAAGTATTTTTTTTAGCAATTGAATATTTCTTTGAACTACTTCAGAATCTAGTTCAAGTTGTTTCTCTAAAATTTTCTCACTAGTATCATACAAAACATAGGAAGCTACATGAAAATCTATTGTAATTCCTTCAGGATATAAATCAATTAATCCAAAATCAGCACCCATTTTATGCAATGCAAAATTATATCCTTCAATAAATGCGCCAACATTTTTTCGTGTATCATTCAGGGTGTTGTATTTTCTAAATTCCTTCATTGCAGGTTTAGCAAAGAAGGTTCCAATGTCCTCTGCTCTGTCCCTTCCAGGCATAATAAACTCAGGATCTATGATATATACCTTAATCTTCGGTGGGAATTCCTCTATCATCTCTGGCAATGCTGTTGTTACTTCAGAGGAAAGTATCAGATTTCCTTGATGAAAATCACCGTGTATCATTGTAGCTCCTAAGGATTTCTCTAGAGATAAGAAATATGGAAGCATCAGATCTACAATTTCTTCTTCTAAAGAAGAATCTCCGAAAGTTGAAAGCAAATATAAAATCAATTTCTTATAAGGTTCTGTTACAAATTTATTTGTGTCTGTGCCATGTATTGCTGAAAGAGTTTGACCTGCAAATTGGTGTTTGAAGTTTTTCTCTAACTGTGTTTCTCGGAAACTCTTGCCACTTACTCCTTCATATATTATACATTTGTTTTGAGGACTCTTGTAAATGATTTTTGGAATATATATTCCTGGAAATCTTTCTGGAACTGAAGCGATTAATCCATAGTTCTTAATCTCCTTGTTATATCTTACATCATCAGCTGAGAATTTTACTACAAGATTGACAGATTGATTTCCTATATCAGTATTCAAATAATAAGTAACAAAATGAACCTTCGATTTTGATGTTCCTTTTTCAATTGAATTTACATCATCTATTGAAATTAAGCTTGGTCTCTCTCCTGTTGAATCATATATTTGATTCTTGAACACTGTTTGTAAGCTCTCTCCAATAGTTGTAAGTATGGTTTTTAACTTCTGTTTTTTTCTTACAGAATCTGGAGAGATAGAATCTTCGTTTGTGTTCACTTTTATCACTGTATATTAGCAATAATAGTTAATAAATACTAACTAAAAAAACTTAACTCTATTATTGGAAACTCAAACAAAACATCGTACTTGGAAAATTATACTATTAGATTGAGGGGATTGACCATCCCAATTATCTTATCACCATCAACTACGATTAAGTGATTGATTTTTTGCTCCTTCATCTTGATGACTGCAGAGGATATTGTATCATGAGCTTTTATTTTTACAATGGGTTTTTGCATTATCTCTTTAACTTTAATTTTATTCAATTCCTTATCCTGCACAACTATTTTGATGATGTCCTTACTAGTTATTATTCCCACAGGATTTCCATTGTCGGCAACAAGTAATGATCCTACATCAAATTCTGACATTATTGAAGCTGCTTCCTTCAAGTTTTTTGAAGATTTAATATATAGAATTCCTTTTGTCATTACACTAGAAACTGGGTCATCAACTTCGTAAGTTCTAAGTGT
>JAEOTK010000143.1 GCA_016839875.1 Candidatus Heimdallarchaeota archaeon | reverse complement strand
GGTACCTTTAATCCTGTAATCGTACTCTTAGCTCCCTTTAATTCTATAGGAGTAAAATTAACTTTCTTGCTACGTTTTTTGAATTCAGAAAGAGCCCTACGGAATTTTATCGTCCTCCCAAAAACATTCTTTGAGATATCTAGTTCTGTAACGAAGTGATGTGAAGAAGTATAAGGTATGTTTCTTGGATTTGAATAATTGAGAAGAGGTGAGCTTGTTTTGTATAATTCTTCATCAATGAAGATATAAGAAAATCCATATTCCTTTAAGAGTGAAGGCAATGTTGGATCATATGCTAATTCTGGTAACCAGAAACCAACTGGTTTGTAATTCAAAGTATTTTCCATAACTTGAAGATTATATTCTATTTGTTTTCTAGCATCCTCAATTGGAAGTAGTGGAAAGATAGGGTGAGAGTATCCTGTTCCAGTCAACTCGAATTTTCCTTTTTCTATCCCTTCTTTAATTAATTCTAGAACTTCAGGATATTCATTATTTAGAATCTCCAAAGTTACTCCTGTAAAATTCAAAACAATTTCAATTTTAGGAATCTCTAGTAAAGAAGTTAAAACAGGTATGTAACTTTGATGAACTACGTTTGGAATCTCTTCAACTGGTATCTCAGCATACTGTAAATTTGCATGTAAGATTATTGTAGAATACACATGAAAGAGCAAATTCCTCAAATTATAAAGGTTTGGGAAATTTAGAAGACATTAAATATTAACGTATTTTATTCCTAACAATGACCGTTCGTGAGTTAAGGAAGAATCCTTTTACAGGAGAAATTGTGATATTTTCTGAGATAAGACAAGAAAGGCCAGATAGAGATAGAAGTATTTGTCCCTTATGTCCTGGATCAGAAGAAGTTCCCAATTTTACAAAACCAGTACGAATTTCTAACAAATATCCAGCTCTTTCACAAGATCTTGAATATAAAAAATACAAGAAAGACTCATTTTATGAAAAATCACCAGGATATGGAGTTTGTGAATTGGTTGTATATACAGATAAACACGTCTCTAAATTTTCTGAATTGTCTTTAGATGAATCTATGAAAATTTTTGAAACATGGATGCAAGCAACTAAACAACTAGGTTCAAATAAAACTATAAAATATATCTTGCCTTTTGAAAATTATGGAGATGAAGTGGGAGCTACTCTCTTACATCCTCATGGACAAATTTACGCATTTCCTTTCATTCCTGATTATATGGAAAAAGAATTAGATGCAATTCTTAAGTATCAAAAAGAAAACAGAAGTTGTATGTTTTGTGATCTTCTTTCTATTGAACAAGAGAAAAAAGAACGTATCATCTTCGAAGATGAGAATATAATTGCTTTAATTCCATATTATGCAAAATATGCATATGATGTGTTCATATATCCAAAGCGACACATAAGTTTTCTACATCAATGCACAAGAAGTGAAATGGTTTCAATGCTCAGCTTCTTTCCTACATTAATTAAATCTCTAAACAAGCTATTTGAAAAAGAGATAAGTTATTCTCTCTCCCTTCATCAAGGACCAGTTAACTCTCAAGGTTCCACATCCTATCATATGTATTTCAAGATGCATACCCCTCAAAGAAACAAGAATTCTTCTAAACTTTTAGGAGCTGTTGAAACAAGTACGAACACTTTTATCAATGGAACTTTACCAGAAACAGCTGCTGCTCAATTACAAAAATTACTGCTATAATAAAATTAAATTTGAATGTCAGCCTTTCACTTGCATTTATAATCTCTGTGATAGGCAAAGATATGCTGAAAGTTCTATAAAATAGCGACTAAAACCCTCATTCATCACTTTCGATTTTTCCCGAACTTTTTATCTTTGGAGGAATCTAAAATAATACTTATATTAAGAATCTAGCTTACTTAGTATTAGACAAAATTTTTGGAGGTCTAAAATGAAAAACAAGGCAATATTGGGTTCAGCCTTAATGGGTTTGACAATGATATTACTTACAGTAAGTGGCGCTGTTACACAAGCACAAATTTCAGCAGCCAATCTAAGTTCACACCAATTAGCTGATAGTCCCATTTTAATTGAAGATATGAACATTGTTGCCGGTATTGACTCCGCAGCATTAGTTCAATTGTTATTAATAGGTGATGTTGCCCCCACAATAACCTCTAGCTCTTTCTTTGATAGTAATGTAGTAAATTGGTATTTTATTGCTTCAGATCAAGCAAATTATCATCCTTACTTGATGAGAAGACCCTTCAGAGCACCTGAAAATGCAACCTTCGTTGTAGAAATAAGAGGTGCTTTGGGTCCAGAAGATAGTCTAGCTCAAGCTGTAAATCTTGCATTACTCTTTGCATCAACTTACAGCGTTGGTTTAATGTGGGCAAGAGCACAAGAACTTGATAATGGAAACTTCCTTTACTTCTTTACAGGAGGAATGGACAATTCGCTTTTGAACACTCTAGTAACTGAAATCCAAGCAGATATTCCTGGGGGATTAGCTTCAGCAATAAGCGCATCAGATGTTGTTGCATCTCCAGTGAAAGCAGTAGTAATTGGAGAAGCATTTCTAGAAGGAATTAAACATCCTGTTAG
>JAEOTK010000142.1 GCA_016839875.1 Candidatus Heimdallarchaeota archaeon | reverse complement strand
ATAAACTAAAAAGTATCTAATACACTAAGATTTCATGAAGAAAATTCATATTTTCCTTTTTGTTATTATTATCTCATTTTCACTGCCTCTGAACACTCAATCTACCTATTCAGAATATCATGAGAAAAATGATTTTCTTCCACAATTAGATCTGGATAAAATAAACACAAATCTTACACTCTTTATTGAATTCGTTGGTTTTGATTCTGGAATAATTAATGAAAGTGAAATTCTCAATCAAATTTCTCATACCTATAATAGAGGTTCAACAGAAACTAGTATCTCTAAATTATCATTTGATTTTAACATCTCCTATGTTTCCGATTTAGAGAGTAATGCTCTGAAAAATTATATTCAACTAGTAAGTGACAAAGGATCAGGTGTTGGAAAATCTATTAACAAAACCATTTTAGCTGAAGATTTAGCTACTGGAGTAAGAAGCGATATTTTTATCCCCGAGGATGGGATGGTAACAGATGTAGAAGATTTAGAGTGCTATATCTCGACTAACCTTTATGATAAATCAAATGGGAGAGAAGGATATACTCTTTTTCTTTTGAATTTCTCGTGTTTTGATTCTTTAGACCATAGTCAAGAACATTGGTATCATTTAAGCAAAAGATCTTATGATACTAACAGAACAATCAATCATTGGTATTCAGGTTATAATGATATTCCTGAAAAACCCACTCTAGGATGGGGAGGAGAAGAAAGGTTTTGTTTCATTGATCTGTCTTCAAGAACTTGGTATTTTGATTGGATCACAACAGCTTGGCCAAGTCTTATTCCTGGTTATGCAATCTATTATGATTACCCCGATATTGACTCTCTCCTTCAAGCATTTGATCCTTATACCGCTGCTGGAAATTCTAAATTATCTGAATACTTAGTAGCTTGGATTCAGTCATATCTAGGAAATCTCTTCTCAGCTTATCATGGTAATTCTCCAATTGGAAGATCTTACTCTCTACAAGTTCTTCTCTTTGAAAATCTTACAATAAATGGCTTTTCATTCGAGGATTTTAATTGGGTAATATCTGAACAACGAATAAAGAATCAACTGGTTGAGGATTTTCCGTGGATAGATTGGAGAATAGAGATCAAATATGTGAGATTGATAGATTATCCTGAGGTATATGATTATATAACAAACAGTGTTAGAACGGATCAGAACGGAGTATATATCGAGGTAATGGAAGGATTTTTCAGTTTTTTGAGTAACCGAAGATTTGCAGATTTCAACTTCTCCGCTGCTGACACAGTTCTTCCTTGTTATGGTTTTCTTACCAATAATGTTAGTTTCAAGTACTATGGAGTAAGTTTTGCAGGTTTGGGAGGAATGGGTTGGCAGATAATTGTAGGTAATCCTGGAACGATATTCGAGGATGGTGATATTTCCAAACCAAGAAGAGGATACTCTCAAGTAATGATTCATGAACTAGGTCATAGCTTAGGTTTCCCTCATCCACATACTCATTCATATGGGTGGGGTTCGTCCTTTGTGAAAGAAACAATGAATTATTTTTCTCTTGGTGAAGAAAGTTTCAGTATATTCTTTAGAGATGCATTAGCTAGGTGTCATGGAAATTATTATTATCTTCTTGCTGTAGACGAATTGGATGTAGCTTATTCAAAGTTTGTGGGTGTAGGAGCTCCTGCAGAACTTGATTGGTTAGTAGAAGAAGTGTTCGATCATATCGATGGATATCTAGATTTGTACTCTGATATGAAATATCCTTCAGCTGTTTCTAATGTAACAACTGCTTTGGATAAAATTGATCTGATTACTTACTATATTGTACATCCAGATGAAATACCTACTGAACCAACAGAAGAAAGTTCTTTCCCAATCATGATGTCTACTGTTGCATTAGTATGGGTGTTGATGAAAAAACGTAAAAAATATAGAAAATAGATTTATCTTTCTTCTATTTTTTTATTCTAGTGAAAAAGGTGATGCTTCGAAGATTGATTCGACTAGTGGATGAAACTCTTCTTTTTCAATTTCCTCAATCGTTAATCTATGTTTAAGTTTTCTAATAGATTCTTTCAGAAATTTCCTTACTTGAAGTCTGCTCTCGAATGTTTCAGTATCTGCAACCAACACTGCCATTATATTTTCGTGTTTTTCGATTATGACAGCCCTTCCTTCATGATTTATGCTTCTAAGAGTTTCAGTCCCCTTTCCTAAAACTTCAGCAGAGAAATTTATTATTGCAGAAATTAAACCCGATACAAGCAAATCATCTATGCTTTCTTTTCTGGAAAATTTATACGAGTAGAGAGGAAGTCCTCCTTCATCTATTACAAGT
>JAEOTK010000141.1 GCA_016839875.1 Candidatus Heimdallarchaeota archaeon | reverse complement strand
CTTCAAGTCTCTCAATGAAACGTGAGAAATTTTGATCTGCTCTTTTGATAGCGTCTTCATATGATATTTTCTCAAGTACAGCGATTTTAAATTCCTGAACATAATTAAGATATACAAATGGAAGACTGCTAACATAGTTAATGTTTATTTTTAAACCAGGTTTATTTACAATTTCCTCAATTTGATTAATCAATTCTTCAATATCTGTTTCTTCTCCCGATGATATCAATTGAATTAATCTTGATGTTTTAGAAGCTAATTCCGCTATGCCATGTAGAAAAATATGTGTCCTTTCTTTTTGAATTATATTTTCCTTCAACTTAAGATTCCTGTCGCTGATTTCAGTATTTTTTGTGATTATTTCTAAAGCTTCTTTCTCTAATCCCAATACAAGATTCATGTATTCGACACTTGCAATATAATTATCATCCTTAGCCGCTTCAAAACTTAAACGAAGATAATGATCTACTAACTCATTGTTTCTTAATGCTAAATTCATTGGAAGTTTATTGTTCTCAATTGTTTTTGATCGTAGTTCTAAATCTTCAGGTAATTGATTATAAGAATCCAATGCTGTTTCTAAATGAGATAAACTTATTTCAAATGCAAAATGCTAAGCAATTGGATCTTTCCACCACCAATCTTTTCCAAGACGATTCAAGAATTGAGCTGTAAATGAAATATTGAATTCTGATTGTGCTAGCTCATAAGCTCCCTTTTCCTCATACAATTTGTTGTTAAAATCTTCTTGTTTTGAATCTGTTAGAAGTTGAATAATCTGTTGCTTTTGATTTAACAGTAGGAATGTTAACATAATCTCTTCAATGCTGGAAGATTTGGGGTGAGTTGAATCAAAATAGGTTTGTGATATACTGTTTAGAATACTGTATCCTTCAATAGTTGCACTACAATAATCTGGACCTGGCTGAGAGTTAAAAATCCCTGTGTTTACTATGTCAGCATAGACAATCATCAAAATAGCTAACTCCATCTGAAATTCCTGAAGATTTTCTATTTTAAATGTAAGATTCTTCTTTCTTTCCTCATCCGCATCAATTTGTTCTTTATCTCTTGTCCATTCATCTAGATATCTTTCATAAAGAAGGTGTGACAGCGATGAAACATTAGAAAGAGATTCAGCACAGAATTTTGAAAAACTAAGCCATACTTGACTGATTTCGTCTAAATCATCAATTTGTATAAAAGATTGATAAATCCTCTCTCTTTCCAATTCCATAAGTACAAATTGAGTAAATGGAGAATCGCTAAATATTGCAAGTGTTTCTATAGAGAATACCATCATCTACTGATTGGAAAGTTAGTAAAAAAACATTTTGACTCTCCCTATAGCTGGATTTAACTCCTTATTCTATGTAAAAATGAATTCTTATTCCTGTTTATTATTTTTGTACCAAGCAGGTTCAGTCATCTCTCCTAATCTCTTATTGAATTCTTGAACCATCTTTCTTGCGAGATCTGTAGTTTTAGCAAATTTTTGTTTCTCTTTTTCAACCTTCAACCTCTTTCCACAGTATGGACACTTCTTTGTTTTTTGATCCGCTTTACAGTAACTGAATCTACTGCATTCTAATTTGTTGCATCTTACAATCACATAGGGTCCAAACATCTATACTCATTCTCCGATCAGTGTGACTGAAATTCTCCTTGATCTTGGATGAACATCAAGACAAACAAAAACTGGTTGTTGCCAGGTTCCGAGCTGCAATCTCCCTCCATGAATAGCTATTGTTAAACTAGGACCAATTAATGATGCTCTCAAATGAGAATGCGCATTCGAATCAATTAAATCATGTTTATATCCCGCTCCTTTTGGAACAAGTTTTTCTAGTATTTTTCTAAAATCATCTAACACCCCTGATTCATATTCTATTGCTGTTAAAGCACCGGTGGAACCGATTACATTGGCAGCAAGAATTCCTTCTTTGATGTTAGATTTCCTCACTAAATCATCAAATCTGGAAGTTAAATCGATAATATCTATTTCTCCTTGAGTGCTGAATTCAATCATATCTGTTATAATTTGCATTGTGTCACCTTTAAGAATTACATTCAAATAAAGTGATTTGCATATTTAAAAATTTCATCAGATGTTAGAAAATATCCAATTTTCTAAGAATTAGGAATTTGTCTTATAATATTGTTATACAACAATCCTTTGGCTGCTTTTTCAGCGTCAGATTCATCTAATTTCATCAATTTAATTATATCTTGAAGTGTTGCAGTGCCTTTGTATCGCAGAAGTGATATAACCTTTTCTTGTTGAGAACTAAAATCTTTATTTTCCTTCTTAACAAAATGAGGATTCAGTTCTAACTTTGATTGTGAAAAATCATTTATTGGTGAGCTATACTTCTTTAAATGATTATCAACGTATGTCTTCATTTTCGAGAAATGCTCAACTCTTCCGTTCCAATCCGATAACTGCTGTGAGTATCTTTCCAGGAATTCATCTTGAATAGTTAAAAGATCTTGTCTTATTGAACTTTCATCATCATCACTGTCTATACAAGCTACAGTAACAGTTTGATCACCGGTTGTGTAAATGAATTTGAAACTTTTAGTTTGCAGGAAATCGCAACCTGAATCAATATTTTGAGCAAAAATCTCAATTGCACTAAGAAAACTAGTAATTAGATTTTCATCGTGTTCTATACTACCATATTTTCTATGGAATAGACATTCACCGGTATCTTTTGCAATCCATAAATTATGTAGCATAGAATTCAAGAGCACAGAAATCATTGTAGAACAAAAAGTCACATAATACATGGGTATTTTCTCACCTATACTTTTTGTCGAGATTGAGGAACTATGATTAATGAAGAAAATGCTATCTGCATTCTTGATTCGGAAGGAGAATAGAAAAGCCGTTTACCTATTCATTCGTGTAAATCAAAATCACTTTTTTTAACTAACGTGAATCCACATCGTGCACATTTTAGTATATACGAATCTTCCTTTGTTCCTTTCCCACCATGCTCTAGATTGTATCTGCAGTTTGGACAGAGTATGTCGTCGACCTCCAAAGAAAGGATCCTATCCATTTCTATATCAAAATGTTCTCGATGTTCCATTAATTCAGAAGTTGATGTAAGAAAATAACCTTCAGAGTATTTTGAAATAATAATAACATCGTTATTCTTAACTGGATTATTTGAAAACCAGTCATCTAATCCAGTGATTTCCCCTTCCCCTGTGATATGACCACCATAAATTTCATTATATGATTCTATAAAAAAAAGAATTCCTTCCTTTGGAAACATTTCTCTATCTTCTTCTGGGATATAGATTGACTTTGAATTAAGCTCCGTGTTAGTTAGATTTTTTACAATAAATCCTACATGCAAAGCTTTCTCTCCATATCTGTAATTTGACATCACTATATACCAATAATACTTTGAGCACAAACAATTTAATATCTTTTTCTCGAAAAAAACCGAACACTATATTTCTAGTTCGATTTTTCATTCTTTAGATCTATTAATTCTTGAGGTACAACTGTTTCTATTCTTCTTGGAGCTACTTCAAATTCAGTTTTTCTAGCACCAAAGCTAACAATCTCACCTTCAACTTCGATTGGTAGGGGTTTGTCTACTTCTAAACTCATTTTGGATCCAGTATAGAAACTAACTCCTTTTTTACCAATATGTTTGCCAGGTTTTAGAACATTAAGAAGATAAACTTGATACAATTTTCTTACATCTGATGCAATGACGATATTGAAATCCTTTCTAAAACCATAATTGTTTGGTAAAACATTGAAACCTGCTCCAAAACGATTCCCAAATCCAACAGCTGTCATTAGCAGATTTACTTTAATTTCATCCAAATCATCTATCTGTATTCTAGATGGAACTAATCTGTATTTTAAGATCCCCTTGAGAGCTAGATAATAATACTTTACAAAACCTCTTAACCATTTAGCTTCAGTGAATGATGATACTGAGATTGTTGCTCCAACACCTGTATCTGTAATATTAATGAAATACCGTTCATTATCTTCACACCTAGCTATCCCAACTCCCAAATCTAGAGTTTTTAATTCACGTAGTATTTTCAAACTCCTCAAGTAATTATCATCATACAAGTGCCCAAATGCAAAGTCATTTCCATTTCCTAAAGGAAGTGCTCCAAATGTTCCATCTATTTCATAAACACCGTTAGCAACTTCATTAACAGTTCCATCTCCTCCAGTCGCTACAATACAGTCAAAATCTTTTCCTTTATCACGAGCTATATCAATTGCATGAAGGGGTTCCTTTGTAAATTCGACAGAATAATCAAATTTCTGATTTTTGATCTCTTCTTCAACCTTAGGCCACATTTTACCAATTTCACCATTACGTGCACTCGGATTTACAATAAATAGATAAGAAGTCATACAAAAAAAAGGAAAATGCTAATATTTAAAGATTCAGACGAAAAGTAAGAGAGATGGAGCCGTCGGGGGGATTTGAACCCCCGTTCTGCGATTTTCTCGTTGTCAATACGAGATCGCCGCTCTAGGCCTCTGAGCTACCAAGGCTATGTTTGGAGATTTTCAATATTAAACAAGATTCTACTTAACTTATTTTACTTTTCTTATGCTTCTGGTTCAATCTTTAAAACAATAGAAATAAGAAAAGAAAGGATTAATTAATCATCGTTTCTTGATTTTGGAGTTATTCTAATGGAAAAGCTGCATATCCTCTGAATTCTATCCAATCTCTAAGTTTTTCTTCGATAATTTCTTGTACAGCATCTTGATCTAAGTTCTTTGCCATTTCTTCATCTGGTGTGAGCATAGCCATGATGTATCTATCCCCACCAAAACGGAGATCACGAAGAATGAATATTGCATTAATTTCATCCTCTAGAGTGTATCTTCTTATCCGTAGGAATGGGTCTCTCATGTTGACAATTGTTTCTATTGCTTCATAATATGCATTATGAGCAACATCTATGAGCTCATCTTGTTTTGCATACTGAGCAAAACATACATTGCTTCTGAAATCATATAGACCAAAGAAATCAGCTTTTAATTGATCTGCTACATCTTGTGATGCTTCAGCAATACCATCTTGAATCAATGCGATTTGTCTGAAAATATGGGAAAATGCTCCAAGTATTGAAGAACGAATTTTCACACTTGTTCTGAATAAATCTTTAGCTGGGTCAAAGTAGGGACAGTTCTTCGTCATATATTCGATTATTGAACCAAAAATCTCTGTCGTTTTTTCATCTATTTCATATTCTGGATCAGATTTATGGAAGAAAATTTTCCAAGGAACTTTGAGTTTTAAAGCATTTGTTACATTTGTTATTTGCTTTAGATATTCGAAACTTTCCTCATATCTATCTTTAGCTTGAACATCAATTACAAAAAGAATAACATCAGTTCCGATAAAATATTGTTGTGGATTCTTCAGATAATCTTCTCGATAGATGTTTTGTCCCCCTAATTCATGAAGGTGGACATCCATTCCAAACACTTCTATTTTACTTCGCAATAATCCTCTTGTAGGTGTTAGAGCATATAGTTTTTGGAAAAGTTGAGATAGCGCTCCTCTGTGTTTTAGTGCAATTGATAAAGAGGTTTTACCTGCATTATCTATTCCCACCATTATGATTTTAGCACCCGTGGTGATTTTTTCTGTTTCCTCAATAGATAGCATTCTGCTTGCTGCAATCCAACTATTTATCCGTTCTTTGGGGATTTTCTTAGCAATTTTATCATAATGTTCATTCCATTTCTCTGCTAGATCTTCAATTGTTTCTAGCTGGAACTCTTTGAGGAATTTATACTCATCTTCAGATATATCCAGAAGAGCTAGTATTGGAAATTTTTTGATTTCCTTTTTGTCCTTATATTCTTCTTTTAACAGTTTGTCTTTCAAATCAGACATTTTTGTTCTTCTCCAGAGTATGTTCTAAATGCGCTAAGTAGCTTCTTATTATAGTTATATCTTAGTCAAATAAGTATTTTGCTAATGCTCTTTCTAGTAAAATGTATATTTCTATGCATAAATAAAATTTAAAAAGGCAAAAGCTAGCGCTTTAATAAACCGATAGGAGTATACAAAATTGCGAACACAGAAAATCAAATTTATAGTTGCGTTATCAACTATAGTAATCGGATTTATTTTACCAAGCTATTTAGGAATAACAATGGCATATCCTAATGTTGAAAATATGAGCAACCACTTACCAACGTTGCTAGATGATGTTGTGTATTATAACAGTACACCCCCAATCATTGATGGTAACCTTGAGAGTTACGCAGGAGAATGGGAGAATGCAACAATACTTACTAGTGAATTTTCATCTAAACCAATAACAATCAGTGTTCAAGCAAATGATACTCATTTATTCATGGGTTTTACATATACTAGTACATTCTACAAGGAAATTAATACTACAATTCCCGTTGGAGATTCCTATAACAACGAATCCCATACTTGGTTTGCTGTTGCTTTCGATAGGAATTTTGATCGAGTAATTGGAAATGAAGAATATTCAGATGATGCAGTAGCAATAAACTACAGAGTAGAAGGAGCTCAAGATGCATTCATAGCAGGAACAACTAATGACACATTCATTACAGATGTTAATGTAACTGGTATTGAAAACTCTGTAGCAGCAGTGAATACAACATTGGATGATTTCAATAACTATGTAGTTTCTGTAGAATTAGCAAAGGAGTTAAATTCTGGTGATGTTGCAGGAAATGATATTGAAGCTCTTCCAAATGATCATATTACTTTTCTTCTGATGGTATTTGAGAATCGTACAGCTTCATATGAATATGATTACTTATTTGGTGCAATAACTTCATGGAAGACTATAAAGCTAGATTTTGATTACTCTTTCTACTCTTATGTAGAAAACTATGAAGATCTTGAGGTTATTATTTATATTTCTGAAACTGCAAATACTGCAGTTGAAAATTTCACTAGTTTCCATATTCTTCTCTCTTTGTATGGAATGAATGTAACTTCCTTCAGGGAAAGCGATGGATATGAATTACGCGAAGACAGAACAGTAGGAGTAGATCTGTTCATCCTCGTAGGAGGGTTGACGTTTCTAAAAGCAAGTGAGATCGAAGTCATTCGTTCTTTTGTGGCATCCGGTGGCAGTTTATTGGTTTTTGGGGATGCAACAGTTGCAGGATCTAAGATTAATGATTTAATATCAAACTTTGGAATGGAGTTCTTTACTTCCACTGTATTCTCAAAGGACATCGGTATAAATTCTACTCTAGCTATCGAAACTACAGAAATGCTTGAACTACCATATATGACTGATACTACTGCATTTACACCTAATACAATTGATGATAGCATAGATTATTTTGGTACTGCAATCAACTTCACTGGAGATATAGGTGAAAGCATCTATCAATACCAGGAAGGAGATCTTTATGCAACATTTAACAAAACAGGTGACTATTTCATTGATTCAGATAACGATGGTGAATTCAATGCAACAAATGATATAGCATTGAATAATTCTGCAACTTTACAAGCAGCACTTGAATTGCAAAGAGGTGGAAAAGTACTTGCATGTGCATCAGCAGATATGATCAATAACAGTTATATTGGAAATAGGGATGTCCGGACTTTATTCCTAAGAGATTTTCAATGGCTTCTTAATTTCCAACATCTATTATCCTTTGAAAATTACAATGTCATTGAGCAATCTGTAGTAACTGGAGATGAAATCCACGTCAATATTACAGTAACTGGAGATAATGATACTGCAATAGAAGGATTAAGCGTTTGGGTCGTGTATCAAGAGCTAAAAGCAGATCAGAATTCATCAATTCTAACAGATATAGGGGATGATATGAATTTCAATGGTTCTTTTGTACCTGAGGGTATTTCTGCAAAGTTTATTGATATCTCAATAAGAATGCATATACGAGGATACGGGTATAATGAAACAAGTTTATACGAGCTTTACGTAGAACCAATTCTATCTGGTAGTATCAAACTAGATGTAGTTGCCCTTATAATCTTTGTAATCTCATTAGGTTTAGCGGGATTAGGAGTATTTGCTTTAAGAAAAAATAGACCTACTAAAGAATAGACCAAATAGGTCTTCTTCTTATTTCTTTTTCTTTCCATTGCTTTTTTGAATAAATCTTAATATATGTTAATTGCATTGGTATAATGAAACGTGAGAAATTAATGATCACTTTAGCTATCTTTTCTGATGTCCATAGCAATTTAGAAGCTCTTACTACTGTGCTCGATTATATTAAAGATGCTTCACCAGACATTATCATTTATTTGGGAGATACTATTGGTTATGGTCCAAATCCAAAAGAATGTCTTAACATCATAGAAGATGTAGCACAAATACATGTTGTAGGTAATCATGATTATGCAATTTTTACAAACAATTTTATACACTTCAATCCTCTTCCAAAAATTTCCTTATCATGGACAAAACAACAATTATCAGAACATGAAATTCAGGTTTTAGGATCTCACCCATTTTTCTCTATTTTTCCTCTTTTCATTACAGATGGCAATGCAATGTTTGTTCATGGTTCTCCTAGAAAACCACTTAGAGATTATGTTTCCCCCAATCTTCCTTCTTGGTCGTATAATATGTTTTTTGAGATAACTAGAGAATTTACTGAGATAGATTTTCTGTTTTTGGGGCATACACATAAACCTCTTCACATTGTAAATGAAGACAAACATTTACTCAATCCTGGATCTGTTGGACAACCAAGAGATAATGATCCGAGAGCTTCCTTTATGATTTTCAAAATTAATGAGAAAAGTAGAGATTTTGAATTTGAACATGTAAGATTAGAGTATGATGTTGAAACAACTTGTGATAAAATGGCAGAGTTAAATTTCCACCCATTTTTAATCAATAGACTCAAAAGAGGAATCTAAATCTGGTTCATACTTCTTCTTCTTGTGGCGTTTCTTCTTTCTCAGAGGGAAGTTGTTCAGAATCTGTTTTTTTCTCCTTGATAAATATTGAAGATAAAGCTGCTACAGATAATGTCAACCCAGTTCCAACTAATGTTTGGAAGATTACGGTTGCTGCTGCAATTGCAGGAGTGATAGTTGCTGAAACTCCTTCAAGAAGTGCTTGTGCGGTAATAGTTCCTGTGCCTAACCCAGCTGGTGTTACAATACCTGCTAATAGTGTTATTGAAGAAATCCCTGCTGCATCAATAAAGGGGATAGACTCACTAAAAGCTAGAAGCGTCATTTTCAGAGAATAGAATTCAAGAATCCACCTAATAACAGTAGTGACAATTACAACAACTGCTGTTAATTTTTGTTTGTAAAGATATTGCAAAGAAGTGTAGTAGTTCTTTAAAGCTGGATGAATAGTTTCTTCTAACCAGCTTTCTCCTTTTGTAGAAAATTTTCCTACAATCTTTTTGATAATTTTGAAGCAGAAAAAACCAATAGGTGGGAAGAATAAAACTATGGATAAGAGAATAGTTACTCCTAGACTTACATAGAAAATTACTCTATAAATGACAATGTTAGTTGGATCTATTTTTGGAATAGTTATGCCTAAAGCAGCAATGAAGAAGATTAAAACAAACAGTAAGTCAAAAATTCTAAAGAACGCAATTGCTGCTAAAGAAGAAGATCGAGGTACTGAGATTGATCTTTTGTTTATTTCAACACTCACAATCTCTCCTGATTTGAGAGGTCCTATTGTACTAAAACCGTATCCAACAAAAAAGGGTATCAAGAAGCCTTTAAACGTTAGGTGGTCTGAAGATGCTTTCAATAGGATATAAAAACGGTATGCTTTAATGAAAAGACTAGAAATCATTAATATTAATGCAACTATTAATAGAGAAATAACTGCATCCCCATAAGCTAAGAATGTACTGGCTAATTCTCCTTGTCTCCACAAACGTAGAAAGAAATACAAGAGAGTGCCAATCATTATGAGAATTACAATTATTCGGAAAAGGTATTTTTTAAAAAAAGTTGACATTTTCATCAGATTGTACCTTCAGTATGTACGAAACAGAATTAATAATACATCCTAAATTTAAGAGGAGAAAGGAAAGAAGAAATATATCTAGTTCCTATAAACCAGCTTCTGCTCCGCCTTCATCGAACCATTCATAGGTACAGTCTTTACAAACAATTTTCTTTTTGTAAATTGGTTGATGTCCGAAATATGCAATTGGTTTTGACTTATCCTCCACTTCTTTTAGACTTTTACTGTGACATTTGGGGCATTCTTTGGCCATTTCTAATATTCACCTTTAGAATTGTTTCTTGCGGTATGATTACTAGTTCTTCATTTAAAAAATTTGTGTAAGAATCCATCATAAAAAATGAATAAACCTTTGAAATATGAAGCAATTACTATATCAAAAGTGACAGTTAAACATTTATGTCGGATTAACTTGTGCACCTAAAAATGAAAAAAATGGTTTTTCTTTCTAGATTATACTTTGAACCTTCTAAGTTTAATATTTTTGAACTTGATTTCACTAAAAATTTGAAATTGACTCTTATTTTTTTAATTTCTAGACCATAAACCCATTAGATTACCACATGAATCTTTGAACATTCCATAATAACCGTGTTCATCTGAAATCTTAGTTTTATCTTTGATTTTTTTTCCACCAGCTGCGTCAATATCAGTTAGTATTTTTGGAATATCGTCAACACTTATGTAAAGAATTGTTCCCTCTTCTATAGGTTTGTCAGATTTCTGAAAAGCACCACCAATTCCATCTTCTGCATCTTTGAAAAAAGCATAATCATCATAGCCTGTTGTTATTGTTACTTCCCAATCAAACACATTCTCGTAGAATTCTTTGGCTTGATTAAGATCTGTAAAAGGAATTTCAATATGAACAATTTTGTGATTTTTCATTTTTCTTCGCTCATTGTTTAATTAGCGGATTAGTTTTCGATATATAAGTAATTGTTTTTAAAAGCATGAATCTTTTGTCATTTATGGATACAATTGGCGATTTGTATGACGCTTATATCCTTAACGAAAAGGAATTTACTGATGTCCAATATTTCTATGGAAAAGTACCTAGAACATACAGAGCAGCAGTTGATGACGCATCAAAACTATCTCGAATTCAACATGATCCTGAAAGAATTCAAAAACTAAAAAATATTCTATTGGAATATCATAAGAAACTTGGTATCCTAACTCCAAAGGTTGAACAGAACATCCATTCAATAGAGAAAGGTGTTGTTATAGCAGGACAACAAGCTACAATTTTTGGAGGTTCTGGGATAATTGCAAATAAGATAGCATCAGTATACAACATTTCGCAAATTGAAGCAAATGGACAAAAATTAATTCCTGTTTTTTTGGTCAATACACATGATAGTATCCAACCTGAAATTACAACAATTCATCTACCCAATAATCAATCATCTATTAGTAAACCAATTTCCTTAACGAATGTTCATGAAGGTATAATTTCGAAAAACATAAAGACAGATAACTATCAATGGTTAGAAGAAAATCTATCAATTATCAAGAATATATTCAGTGAATTTAAATCATCAATTGAAAAGCCTTCAAGAAAGCTTTTCTCGGAGCAAGTTGATCACATTTTAACTTATCTAAGAGAAACATATAGAACAGCTACTGATATAGGGGAGTGGGTAACCCTAATATGGGGGATTCAAGCTAATCTGATAAATGATTGGGGAATTGTTTTTCTTCCATCTACACACAAAGAAATCCGTGAACTAACTCAAGAAGGATACAAATCCTTTCTACTAAAACGAGAGGAGTATATTAGCGAATTCAACACTGCTACTGCAAAGATAGAAGAACTTGGTTTAAAACCAACAACAGCAATCAAAGAAAAGGATTATTCACCATTCTTCTACGAATGTCCAAAATGTGGTCACAGGATTACACTGACTTGTAAGGAAAATGATAATGAGCTTTCATTTTCAGGAACCTGTTCGCTTGAGAAAATTGATTTGAATTTCATTGTTAAGAAAGATGAATTAGATTTATCTTCTTATGCAAATAATCTGGTTCCTCGTTTAGATACAAATCAAGCTTTACTGCAGTCAATATTACCCATCTATATTAGAATATCAGGTCCTGGAGAAATAAATTACAATGCTCAAGTGATACCCTCCGCTAGAAAAATAGGAATACAGTTACCACTTTATGTTAAATACACCAGAATACTTTACAACACACCTTGGATAGAACAACTGTCAAAGGATTCATCATTGGAACCATATGCTTTATTTTCAAACGACTTCTTCCAAATATTAGGTTCTTTAGCAAAAGCAAGAAGAAAACACGAAGAAGGGCACCTATTAGATTCTTCCAAGCAAATTGCATCTTATATATTATCAAAAATGAAAGAAAGCAAATTGCGAAATGAACAAGCAACAAATCCAATTGAGAAATACAAATCTTGGCAGTTTGGTATGTATGATAAAAACCATCAATGGCAAGAAGTAAGTTGGGTATGGTTTGTAATGGCTTCAATTACAGGTCTCGGTGATTACTTAGATTCCTATAGAAGAAATTATACAGCTGAATCTCCAATTGGTGGTATTAGTTATATTAATTCCATGCTATGAAGACTGTAATATTTTTTCATACCAATTTAGATATTGATCTGCGATTAAACTTCCATCGAATTTTTCTGTCACTTTTTTCCTTCCTTCAATACCCATCTTATTTTTTAAATCGCCATCTTCAAGCAATTGAATCATGTAACTTACTAAACTCTCTTTATCTCCAAGTTCGTAAATAAATCCATTCTTTTCATGATCTATTACCTCTGGAACACCACCTATTCTAGGAGCTATTGCAGGAGTTTCACAAGCCATCGCTTCTGCTAAAGTTAGACCAAAACTCTCATTCTTGCTTGCTGAAAGGAGTGCAGTTGCACAATTATAAATTGGTGTGATATAGGATCTTACACCTTGAAATATAACATGATTTGCGATTCCTAGTTTATTTGCTAGATCTTCACACTTCTTTCTTTCAGGTCCTTCTCCTACCAATATCAAACCTATATCTGGTATCTCTTTAACAACTTCAGCAAAAGCTTCAACAATAAATGGCGTATCCTTTACTGGTCTAAAATTAGATACATGAACAAAATTGGTTTCATGCTTCATTCTGAAATCACAGATTTGCCCCTCTATTTTCTTATATCTTTCTGTATCTATAGGGTTGTATATTACTTCAACATCTTGATTACGTGCAAATTTATTCTCTATCTCTGTTTTCATATATTTAGAAACTGTGGAAATTCCATCAACATTCTGAAACACATGAGATATTATTGGATTGTAGGAAGGATCAATCCCCAGGATATGTACATCTGACCCATGAGCTGTTATTGCTACAGGTATATCTAAGATTTGTTTAGCTAGATAAGCTGAAACACCTGTTGGAATTGCATAATGAATATGCAGTAAGTCAAGATCCCATTTTTTTGTGAGATTAACTAGTTTAGAAGCTGCAAGAATTGTATATGGAACACCAATGTCGCGAAATAATGGATATGATAGGATATCTACAAGATCTAACGTAATATTTGGGTGTCGAATACTTCGCAATAGAAAAGGTGTATCATAGCTGATTAAATGTATATCATGTCCTTTTTTTGCTAACTCAAATGCTAATTGAGTGGCAGCTATACCTGATCCACCTACTGTTGGAAAACAGTTAATGCCAATTTTCATTATACACTCATTTTCTAACACATTAAAAAGAATTCTGGATAACAATAAATTAAAACTCATCGCCATATAGTTCTTTGATAAAATTCTCCTGGCAAGCCACTACTTCCTTGCTGTTCTCTGCATTTGAATATGCAATTAAGTAATCTTTATTGATCTTATGAAACTCGTCTCCCCATTTTACAATAGATAGAATATCAAAGTATTGTTTTTTGTATCCCAAAATGTATAGAGCAGCTGCGATTGCTTCTAATGTGCTCAATTTAGATGGTTTTCCATAGTTAGTGGGATTTACTGCAATAAGAAAAGGTAGAGCTCTACCCTTCCCTTTACTAAGAACTTTTCTGCCTTCTTCAATCTTGTTCCATGAGCAATCAACACCTACTATACCATATTTTGATGCTAATACCCTGTCAGAAGGTGATAATGCAATTTGTGAGAAAGGAGTTAATACTATACTCTGTGATGGGATTTTGTTTACTGGCATTTCCTTTGCTTTTCTGAATCGAATAATTCGACTAGCAGTACATATTTTTGGATTACAAGTGTGTAAATTGCAGATGAATACTCTCAGAAATTCTGCTTCAGTTGTATTCATTAAATCCCCGTTTCTATTGTTAGTGTAAGTTAGGAAAGATGGCGGTCCCGAAGGGATTCGAACCCTCGACCATTGACTTAGGAGGCCAACGCTCTATCCTGCTGAGCTACGGGACCTTATATTTGAATCTATAATTCATCTTTTGAGTTTTGCTTTTCTGTTGTATTTTAAAATAATCCTCTTAACAACACACTTACTTGCTTATCATATAATAGGAATGAAGATGACTCAAGTAGCAAATGGGTCATATTCTGCAACTTTCTTCTTTAATTCATTCAATTTTTTTGTAACTATCTGAATATCTTCCTTAGATTTCATTTTGGTAAATAGAGCAAGGGAATCCTCATATGATCTCACAG
>JAEOTK010000140.1 GCA_016839875.1 Candidatus Heimdallarchaeota archaeon | reverse complement strand
TGAAAAGCTTCCCAGCATTTACATCTATCATGCGATACAACTCTTGGTAAGAAATATTCAAAGATAGAGTTTTTAAATACATCCATCTTTAGATGATTCTATGGAGATTAAGAATCCAATTTCAGACCTTCATTGGCTCTTAGGAAGCTGGCAAGGAAAATTAGAGAACGATATTGAAGAAGAATTTGATTCACATATTACCTTTCAATTATATGGCAAAGATATTATCTCATATGAGCAGAAAGTAAAAAAAAGATCAAAAGATGAAAACCTTGAGCGAGGATTCTTCTTCTTTGATAAAACAAACGAATTACTCAAACACATAATTATTAACGAAGAAGGGTACATTGAGTTAGGTTCTATTGTAATTACTTCAAATAAAAACCGTGAGTCAATTACTAGCAGCTTTGAAAGTGGGTTTAATCTACCACCAAACAGCATAATAATCAGAAATATAAGCTTTGAATCTTCAATTAAGGAACTAGAATTAGAAACACGGATAGGAAGAAGTGAAAAGATATTCTCTCATTCAAATTACCAAAAGATGTAACAAATCTAAAATTTCTTTGTTTTTCTCAATATTTTGTGAGTATAATACAGTGAGATTATCATAATCTTTATTTGAGAAAGATTACATAATTAGCTTAGATTCACGTGCCAAGAGATTTCAAAATTTATTTTGGGGAAAATATTCCTGATGAGATAACTGATCATGTTCAGAAAATGCTCCAGGATTTATTTGGTCTCCAATTCCGAATTGTAGGGATTCGAATCCCTAGAAAAAACTCCTGGAATGATTCTCAGAAAGCATATGATTCCCGTATTTTATTAAACACTGCCGTTTCTAGTGGTTTAACTTTCTTTTTATGGTTGATTGAACCTCAATTAATACTAGACAACGAAAAGATTTTTGGTTTTGCAGAAGCAATAAAAGGAGCTATTGTTTCAATTGCAAAAATGTCTACAAGAACCTTAGTAGCTAAAGAAGCAGCATATCAGGTAGGAAAAGTTCTAGGCTTAAAAGAATGCAAAGCTGAATGTTTGATGATTTCAGCTAAATCTTTTGAAGACTTAATCAGAAAGCCTTCTACTCTATGTAAGACATGTGATCTTAAATATAAAAGACTAAAAATAAGGTATGCTTAAGCTTGAAGTAATACTATTCTAATCTTCATCTTTGTGGTAGACGTTTTGAGCAAAATCTATTTCTTTTTGTTCAACTCTTTCTTCATTATAAAATACTGTTATTCCCTTCCACTTTTCTTTCAGTTCTTTTAGTGTAGATAACGTGTCAGTACGATTGTATCCAGCTCTTTCAATAATTTGATCAATAAGCTTCTTCCGATCGAATTCTCTTCCTAAACCTACTCCAAGACAGGAATAATCAACATCAATTGCTATCAAATTATTGGTTACTTCAGAAATAGTGAGGGGATATGATATGCAGTTTAAAGGTGCTTGATCTCTTATATTGCACGTTTGTTTTTCTAAATCTTGAAATACACAAATTCCATCAACTTGACACAATGCAAACGCAATGTCAATTAAATTATCTTTTTCTCCTTTCATTGCTAGAACTGGCTTACATAATTCATTTAAAGGAATTTCAGTTTCCAAAGAAATACACTCAGCTTCCTTATGCAGAAGTGTTGGAAGATTGGAAGGAAAGCAAATTCTATTATCGAAGGTTAATAGCTCTCCTCTGTCGTTTTTGAAGGTATTTGGAATTGGATTTACTGAAGTGGAACTAGGTAATTCACATAAATTACATCTTTGACATTCAAACTTAAAATTAGAAGGTAGATTCCACTGAATTTCAAATTCCTCTAATTTTTCGATTTCCTTTTCTGTATAATAAACATCAGTGTGAAAAATAATTTCCTTTTCAACAGCTATTATTCTGATCTGCTCACATATATTGTCAATAGTATTATCTTTATGTGGAGTTCTGAATCTGAATACTAAAGGATTCTTTGGTTTTAATTTCGCAATTTGATTTAACTCTTCAATGATTTTATCTTTGATCTGCTGGTTTTTTATGAAAACTACAATTTCATCATAACAATCCACACATGTTCCAAAAACTATTCTTAGATATAGCTCACTTTGGAGAGGTAAAGAAGCAGAATTCCAATATTTTTCAAAGATTTCTGTAGTTGACAAGTACCCTAGACCGATACTTTGTCCATTTTCATGTAGTTTCTCATTAACGCGTCTAAGGATATATGGAGAGTAATTAAAGTGATGAGGTTTTGGATTTTTATAGATTAAGAGTTTCTTTAGGTCTTCTTCTGCTTTTTTCTGAATATCACTAAAGAACTTAATCCGAGATACCATAGTAAACCTATAGCTTTCACATACTAAAGATTTTTTACTCACAAGGTTAAAAGATGATTGAAAATAAGTAAGGAGTTATTGAATGTCTGCTGAGACTAAACTTCTCCATTTGTACAAATTGATTGAGAATTTTCAAAAGGATAATTTGAAAAAAAAACAGTCACTTATCCACAGTAGTTTTGAAGTTTTATCTCAACTATACCTGATTACTAAGCTTGAATCTATAGGTCTCCTTGAAGAAAATTTGTCTCTTAGAAATAAATCAGAAATAATTACAAGTTTCTTACCATCCACATTTTCAGAGTTAATTAATGAATCCGTTGAAGCTTTTTACGCAGAATGCTCAGAATTAGTTAAAAATCCTGAATTTAAATCCATTCACGATCCTTTAGGAGAGATATACCAACATGTTTTATCTTCAACTGTGAAATCTAATCAGGGGATAGTTTTCACTCCTTTAGATATTATTAAGTACATATATTCCCAAATCAAATTTCTGAGAGTTCTTTCAGAAACAGCTGATGAGAAAACAATGGATCTTGCTTGTGGTTCTGGTTTGTTCCTTTCAGAAGCTGTGAAAAGAATAATAGACAAAGCAATTTCTATGAATAAACCATATGAATTTGTTATCGAGTTCATTGCGAGAAACATCTATGGTTTTGATATTGATCCGACAGCTGTTCTATTAACAAAAGTGATTATTGTTAAGGAAATTATTGATTATTATGGGTTAGATATTTCTCTTGATAAACCTGTTATATTAAATATTTTCGAGACGAATTCTTTGGAACTTTCAACGAACAAAGATTCAGAACAAATTCAAGAAGTAAAGCAGATGAAATTCGATTATATTATTGGCAATCCTCCTTATATTGACGTTAAAAGAATGGATAAAAAAACCAAAAATATATGTAAATCAAATTTTCCAAATGTTGCCAAAGGCAAGTTCGATATCTATGCTTGTTTCATGGAATTGAGTTCAAGAATGCTAACAGAAGATGGACAGGTAGGGTACATCATTCCAAATAAATTTCTAAGCTCTCAATATGCGAGAACTCTCAGAAAGAGATTTCTAGATGAGAATCTAATTTATCAGATTGTAGATTTAGCTCACAAGAAAGTATTTCAACCTGCTGTATATCCGATAATTTTAATTCTAAGGAATAAGGTAGATATGCAAAACAAAATTCAATTAATAACTGAAGTTGAAGTTGATGATTTAATATCTAACAAACTCGATGAACAAACATATCAAGTGAATTCAGAGATTTTCAAAAGAACAGATAACAGAACGATATTTTTCCCTAAAGAAGAGTATATTCATCTACTAGAAAAGATTTTCAACCAATCCCAGCACTCAATGGGAGAGATAATCAGATTCAGATGGTCTATTTCCTTTCATAGGAAGGGATTAAGATCTCAATTTATTTATCCTGAAAAGAGGGGTAAAAATCCTAAGAAAATTCTAGGTGGTAAAGAGTATGGAGGGAATAGAGAAGTAGAAAGATATGGAACAAATTGGAGAGGATATTGGATTGATTATGATAGAGAGAAAGCTAGAGAATTAAACAACAATTTTCCAAAACTAGAAATTTTTCAAAAGAAGAAAATCATTATCTGTCAGCATGCATTGAGAATGAGAGCTACAATTGATACAGAGGAATATATATGCAAAGATATCTTTCTTCTAGGGCATTTACTTGAAAATGTTTCAGATAAGAACATATCATTGGAATTTATTCTAGCTTTAATAAATTCAAAATTGTATAGTTTCATTTATGACATTATGTACTCGGGTACAGAGATAATGGGTAAATATCTTCATTATCTACCAATGTTTCTGCATGATCTACCGTTTCTAAATACTTCAACAAATCTCAAATCAGAAATTGAGGAATTTGTAACAAAAATGCTCTCTAAACTTACATCATCTGAAAGAACAAAAATTGATCAAAAGATTGATGAAGCTGTTTTTAATGCTTTTAATCTAACGGAAAGAGAGAAATCGTTAATCTCAGCATACATAGACGAGCATCTGATAAAATAAATAGAAACCATTTTTCGATTAATACTTTCAAAATATTAAAAATCTCATTTGAGAATCGTTTTACTAATGTCTTCAGGTGATGAATTAGAAAATAGGGAAGGGGAAATTGAAGAAATATTACCTGAGGAAAGCATTGAATTAAAAAAAAGTGCTAAGGTTTCTTTTCATATTCTCTCTGTTCTGATTATGTTGGTAATTATTGGAGCAAAAACTTTCCTCTATTTCTTTGATCTAGTAATCCCTCGTGAGTTAAGGGACTATGTACCCTTCTTCCAAATGGTAAGAACATCTACTTTCACTGCATCACAAATAATGGCTGGAAAGAAATCAAGAGAGGTTATGCAAGTATCTAATGAATTAGATGAATTAGTACTCAAACAGCAAAAAATCAAGAAAAATTACCCTCTGAGAAGAGGAATTGGACAAGCTGTAAGTATGGGTATCTCACCAATCATACTTGTAGTAATTCCAACAGTAATTTGGGGAGAGGGTATTGTTGCTCTTATCAAAGATTGGCTTATAACATATCCTTCACTTGCTGGATTGGAACAATTAGATCTGTTGGTAGGTTTAATGCTCGGAACTCTGATGTTAGTTATTTCTTGGATAGCTACAGTTTTTGGTCCAATCTATGTTGTTTTTCATAAATCTAGTAAAATTCTTACTCGACTAGGTGCATATAGATGGGGATCGTTTTATCAAGATTTAGAGAACCTCTTTTCACTGCCTTATTATGCAGCTAAATCCTCATTCAGTTTCTTTGATGCGCCACCTATTTCATCTGAAACCCTTGAAGAGTATAAGCTCACAATCTATGAAGAAGCAGCAGTAATGAAGGAAAAAGTCCAAGGTCTCCTAGCACTAGATACAATGAATGTAACTGATAGATCTAAGCAAATGCTTGAAGAATTATTAAAACGAGCAGAAATACCTCTTGAAAAACTTGATTTAACCAAAATAACTGATGAAACAGCTAGAACTTTTGCTCTGTTGATTTGGAGTAAAGAATCATCATTGATTCTTTGGAGACGTGACAAAGCTTTGTATCAATTCTCTGAAAATAACAAAATCCCACATGCTGATGCACGAAAGATACTCCAAAATGTTGGTAACAAATTAAAACATAAAGAAATCGATGACTATATAATTAAGTCTCTATTGATAACAGGAGCTCTTAAAGGAATTAGTGAACAAGAAAAGAAATACAAGCAAGTCATGTCTGATGTTGAATATAACAAATTAGCTATTGCTTTGGGATTAGGTGCAGAGCAGTATTTGGAAGATGTTTTTTCAACAATGAAACTAGATAGAGCAATTTTCAAACAAACTGGAATCTTCTTCTTTGCTATTCTTCTTCCTTTTGCAATTATTATCTATTCACTACTTCTATATGTTAAACACATTATATTCTATCTTCTGAAATCCATCTTTTCTAGAAGGAATTTTCTGTTGTTCAAAGCATTAAGCATCAGGTACTCTGAGATAAGTTTAACTCTCATGGAGAAGTATAAACTGTCAACAAAGAAAGAGAAAAAAAAGTTTAGATGGAAAGATGTACTTGACATTAATTACAGGAAGATATTCGCACGAATAGGTAAAATTCTTTTGAAAATCCTCTTGCTACCTTTTGTTTTACTATGGTCACTTCTCAAATCACTTTATAGACGATTTGTAAAAATATTCGAAAGAAGAAAACCTGAAGATAAGATGAAAAGAAAATTCGAAAAAGAACTTGCAACAGCTACACTTGTATCCATGTATCAAGAGATTTATGAGAAGGTACATTTGAACGATTTAGTATTAGCTTAGTCCTTTTACTCAATTTTGGAAAACAAAACTTAAATTTGGTTGAATACAACTCTGTTTGAAACTCTGTTAACGAAGTTTACTCCAAAGAAAGCTAGTGATAATATGGAAAATGACGAAGATGGTAAACTAAAAGCTTTAGGTCCAGCATTAGTTTCTGTTGCTAATGCTGCAAGAGCATTTGATGCTCCTGTTAGATATCCACTATTGTTCGGTGCTCCAGATGTTTTTGTTAAACCAATGGCAATGCCAAGAGCATCAGCATTTGTTGCATTAATTGAGCATTTCATTGGAGTTCTAATTCTTGCTCCGATATTATTATTTACTAGAGGATTCAAACATATATTTGAAGCCTTCAAGAAGTTCGATAGAAGAGACTGGATAGCAATCATTTATGTTTCCTGTGGTGGTTCTGCTTTAGGGTTATTTTTCTTCCTTATTTCAATGGGTTTAGGTAATCCAACAGTAGCAATTCTATTACAAAAAACTCAACCTTTGATCACCATTTTATTTGCTATGTTAATTCTGAAAGAGAGACCTACAAAGTTATTCTTCGTTTCATTAGGTATTGCTCTAATAGGAGTAATTTTAATGGCATATGATGAAATCTGGCAGAAAACTACTGAAATTGGATGGTCTTTTGACACGATGGGTTTTGTTGCTATTGTTTGCTCATTGGTAGCTGCAACTTTTTGGGGCGGATCAACAGTCTTTGGTAGAATTCTAACAAAGAAACTTCATTTCTGGGATTTAACGCTCCTAAGATATGTTGGCGGATTCTTCTTCTTACTTATATTAAACGCCTGT
>JAEOTK010000139.1 GCA_016839875.1 Candidatus Heimdallarchaeota archaeon | reverse complement strand
TCTCTCAAAGATTTGATTGTTACCCTTTCATCTGTAGTAATTTTCCCATCAGAAATTCTGATATGTCTGAAGCCAGGTCGCAGCAAAGTAAGATCGTGAGAGCACATAACAAAAGTTGCTTTATTCTGCTCTACAGCATCCATTAAAACATCCATTAACGATCTAGCCAAATCAGAATCCATATTTGCGGTAGGTTCATCAGCAAGAAGAATTTTTGTCTTTCTGCTTAAAGCAAGAGTTAGTGTTGCTCTTTGTTTTTCTCCAGCACTTAATTCATCTGGATATGACTCCAATTTATGTCCAATGTGGCATTGTTTTGCGATTTCCTCTCCCATTGCAGAATCATATTCTTTTCCAAGGAACATGTAAGGAATGACAAGGTTGTCCTTTAGTTGAATTGGATCAAATAGACTGTGGTACTGTGTGATATAAGCTATATTATTCAATCGGAAATCAGATCTCTCAGTATCTTCTTTTTTGCTGATGGTGAAATCGTCAACTACCACTTTTCCTTTTTCTGGTGTCAGTAAACCTGCAATACAATTAAGTAAAGTTGTTTTTCCTACACCTGAAGGTCCAGAGATAAAAACAAAATCACCTTCTTTGATAGTTATGCTGAGATTCTTGATGACTTGATTCATTGTACCAAAGATTTTGTAACCTTTGTGAAGATTCTTGATTTCGATGAAATCTTTAGCTTTAGGATGAAGTTCAAATGTTCTTTCGAAAAGATATTCGACATCATCAAATGTTAGATCATCTTTTGTTTCTGCCCATTCATCTGGAGGTTGTTTTAGTACCTCAAATACTTCTTCTTTATTGGTGAGATCTGGATTCCACATCATAGCCATTTTCTTTGATGGATGAGTTTCGAACTCTGCAACTTCTCGTAATGCTGCCCCCATCTTAACTCTGTCAGGAATTTGAATGAAGCCAGCAGAATCGATGTAAGCTCTATTTAAGACTGAAGCATCTTTCAGGAATTCTAGTTTTTGCTTTTCCTCTTCGTGACCTACACCAACAAGTCTTCCATCACGCATTAAGAAACTTTTCTCGAACACATTTCGATACCTTACATCATGAGTTACAATAAGCATGGTTGTGCCTAATTCCTCATTTACATCTTTTAGAATTTTGATTATCTCAAAGGTATTAGCACTGTCTAATTGACCAGTTGGTTCATCAGCGATAATCAAAGCTGGTTGTCTAACTAATGCTGTTGCTATTGATAATCTCATTGACTCACCTCCAGACAGTTTGGCAGCTTTATTGTGTTTGACGTGTTGCAAATTGAATAATCTTAGTAGTTCATCAGCTTCTTTTTTCGCTTCTTCTCTCGGAGCTTGTTTCATTTTTATTGGCATTAGAAGGTTATCTACTGCTGATAAGTGAGTGAATAAGTTTCTACTAGTAAATTGATTTACTAAGCCTATATTCTCATATCTAAATTTCCTTCTTTCTCTCTCAGTTAAAGTATCTAGTTGAGATCCTTTGACAAGTACTAGTCCTCCTGTTTGAACATCAACTCCAGATATTATATTTACCAAGGTTGTCTTTCCTGCACCTGACGGACCTATGAGACTTACTAGTTCCCCGTCAGCAATATCCATATCCAATCCTCTTAACGCAGCAACTTTGTATTCAGTTACTGGGTCGTGATATATTTTTATTAGGTCTACACATCTTATCATTCTTATCACTCCAAGTTTCTTGGTAAATACCTCGCATAGTTTCTTCTCATCGATAGGTAGAATATTCCAAAGAATAGTCCCGGTGCTACTATAAAGCTAATGATTAAAGCTGCTGGTGAGAATACTAACAAGAAGTTTATCCCTGAATAGAAGTAACTTTGAGTTGCTGTGATGAATAGAGTAATTATTGCATACCCAAAGCCTACTCCTAGCAGTACTCCTGGTAGTACTCCTGAAATGAGCGTTTCAATTGCCGTCAATCTAATAATCTTCTTAGTAGAGATTCCCATTTTCTTTAATCGATCGTTTTTGTTTGTTCTCTGTTGCAGAATTTTGATTGGATTTGAGATACTTACAAACACAATTGCTATCAAACAGATTAATATAGAAATAGCAAACTCTGCTGCTATGATTGAATAGAATGGATAGCTTTCAAATTGAGTTTTTTCCGCTTCTTCTGCAGCTGATTCCACATTCAAGCCCAGCTCTTCTAGAACACTCTTCACTTCTTCATAATCTGCTCCATCTACTAGTTGTATCATTAATCTATCTTTATACCTACCAAATTCGATTAATGTATCCTCTATCCATAGATAATTTGCTTGGGTCATAACAAGAGCGTTTATTCTTTTTGTTACACCTAATGTAAATGGTCCAGTTTCGTAGAATGTTGGGAAGTAATCAAATTCACCTCTAATAAGCATTGTTTCAACATGTTCTGCATCATAATCTGAAAATGTAAAAGCATCATAATCATCAGCTACCTCTTGATGGAAGTGTGCAGTAACTAGCATTGATCTGTTACTAGCAAGTAGATTCAAATCCTTCTCCCAGTTCCGGTACATCCGTTTTGGTGGTGGTTCCACTACACTAAGATACTCAGTTAAGTTTTCGATAGTTAGAACATTGAGTGAATTACCTTGATAGTAAGCATCAACAATGGAAGTATTTGTCACAGCATTTACTCCTGTTATATTCCTTATTTCTGGAAGAAGAGAAGTGTTCTGATCAAGCCAATTATTAACGTACATATCAGTTCCAGTTCTAAAAATTGCATCCTTTTCGAAATTGAACTGAACTGATAGGGGGCATATTATTGACGGTAACGTAATTCCTACGAGTAAGAAGAATGTTAGAAATATGTTGTTGAATATGTGTATGTCAGATCGAATTTCGATGAGTGAAAAGGTTCGTATTGTTTTTCTGAAATTCCATGCAATTTTACTTATTATGATCATAATTATGGAATGTAAATCCTTGAGTAACAGACCTATTCCAAGTAGAGCAAATAGAGCACCCATTCCAGCGATATAGATGAATGACATTAGAATTGTTCCTGAGTTTTCACCTACACTCGAATACAGCAGATTGTAAAGCTGTATTCCACCAAATATAATTCCTCCACCAATTCCTATAAGAACAATAGGAACTAATCTGATTCTCTTGAATAACTTCATCACTCTTTGTGGAGTCTTTTGTTGAACCTTCTTTGAACTAGAAATTTGAATTATTTTTGGTAGCGAAATTATCACCAGAATAAATACAGTGAAAGCAGATGCTAATGGTAAACTCGATAAACTTATCGTTACAAATGGATTGTTGAATGATATGAAACTATCCATTTTTAGTAATGGTGGGATAAGTGCTAGCGACAATGCAAATCCTATAGCCGTAGCAAAAACAGCCTCAACCAATTTGAGTAATGAGTAATTCCATGCAATCCTGAATGTTGATAATCCTTTTGCTTGAAAGATCTCAATTTCCTGTTCCATACTTCTGCTATAAAGATCATTCGTTTCAAAAATCAGAAATAATGAAAGATAGAGAATAGGTACTGCCAATGTGAAGAAAAGGAAGATTGAAGATTCCAGTTTAGGTTCTAGAACATCAATTATGGCATTTAATTCCCCAGACATAGACCATTGAACATTGTAATTAAATTCAGCAAAATGCACATTATTCTCAATAATTTCTTCCTGCTCAATCTTCAGAGCTGTCATCTGTGATGGATCAAAATCAGTGAAATCATAGATGAATTGAACATAAGTTGTTAATCTCATATAATATGGGAATAATCCGTCTAAATTTGGAAGAGAGTTATCTATGAATGAAAGAACACCAGGTCCAAAAAAGATATTGTTGAGTCCTTTAGCTGAATCATAAGGAAGATCGTTAATATCTAGTAGATAGTTATAATCCTCCAAAGTTATTCCACTATAAAGTCCTGAAATTGTGAGTGAAACATTGGTGTCCCCAAGATAATAATTATAATAATCTCTTATAGCTCCAAAAAACAGGACTGTATCATTTACTCCAAAACCTAGATTTGCAGCCAAGTTTGCTTCCATCATTATCTCCCCAGGATTGTTTGGAAGAGATCCATTTACTAACATATGTTCGAGTATCGATGTATAGTTCCTTGATATTCCATAGTATGTACAAGCACCTAGTGTTGTATTATCTAGAGGGTCCATTGCAGTCATGTACATGAATGTTGATATCTCATAACTTCTAATTACACTCGCCATCGTTTTATAATTCAGCTTGAATTCAGTTAATACCTCACTCATTGCCTGTTCATTGAAATCGGAGATAATTGGATTATTTGTTCCCATTGCTTGAGTGTCATAATTCATTACAATACTTAATGACGGAACTCCATCATTTGTAACACTTATATCCTCAGTATATTCAGAAATCAACACTTTCTGTTTTGAACTGTAAATACTCGTACTTGTTATTATTATTACTGCTAAAACCGTCATACCAATTAAGTTCATCAAATGTCTTTTCTTATTGGTTTTAAACAGAATGTACAAAGTAGTGATTCCATTGAATAAGAATAACCATATATTGGTGAAGAAACTCGCTATAGCATTTGCCTGAGGTTTCATTGGGCGAAGAAGATAATTCTTCATACCTACTATGGTTCTGTTAAAGAATTTTCTAAAAATTACATAGATAACAGCTACTCCTGCTAATATTGAAACAATGTATATTCCTGCAGTTTTCCAGAACAAAGAAAATCCAGTTAGAGCTACTAAATTCACTGTTATTGGTTCTGAAGGTAGAGATAGAGTTATGTTAGATTCAATGTAAAATCCTATGAAATCAGAAGCAGAATATTTTCTGTTTGGAATATCCTTTTGTGTTAGTAAGGTTGTGTGTGTAAATAGGGTTTCTCCATTTCCATAATCGAGTGCATAGAAAGTGTGATAGTTGTCAAGTTCAGGGACATTATAAATGAAAAATTCACTTAGATTAGCTTGCTCATGGTTGTGATCTAAAATTGATATCTTCGATTTAAGATCGTCATCAGCAAAGAACTCTTTAGTTCCAACATAAGGTTCAGAATTGAAGATGTACGTTTGATAACCATCATGTTTGAACATATATCTGTCACTGTAATGACTCATTCCAATGGCAGTTGAGTTAAAATCTGTAAAGGAAATAGACTCGTTAACTGAATATTGTAAACTATAAAGAGTTCCTTCCCTAATCAAAGTAGTATGTAGGTATCCATCCTCAGTAACAAAAAATGCAGGATCAAAACCTCCTTCACTGATTATCATGAAGTTTGAAATTGACGTATTCAGCATTGAAGTCACAATCGTGAAATATAGATGATTCGGGTTATAATCATACATGTATCTATATTGAGCATATAGAGTTCCATTCTCATAATCGAAATCTATCAGGTAATCGAATTCATAATCAATCACCCAGTGCTCACCTGCTCTGGCTGTACCATTAAGATAAACTTTGAAGAAACGTATCTTCGTTTTTGATATTTCTGATACAATGTCTCCTCCTTCATGAGTCATAGTTGTCAAGATAATATCGAATGTATCATCTGTTCTATTTGGGAAAATATAGGCTTTCGGAGGTATAGCAAAAAACTCATTTATCGAATAGTATTCAACATTAGAAATTTCTCCATTAACCCATTGATACATCAGGAATTTATTGACACCATAAAATGTTCTATAGGAGTAGAAAAGAATAACACCACCAGGTATTGTAAATGCTTCGAATGGTTCTTCGAAGAATTCATCTCGCACTACTAAATTGGCAACACCATTGATAACATGAACTATGAAGAAAGTTTCATTTTCATATTCAATCAAAACGAAATAATGTAGATTATCCATATCATCTAACAAAGTAAGAGTTTGGATATTTGCTTCATTACCTTCTTTTTTCAGAATCATGAAAAGATTTTCGTCTGTTTGTTCACCTTCATTTCCATTAGTCTGTGCATTAGAAAACACAGTCCCCGCGAAGAGAGAGAAAATTATCAATAGTATGACAATATTTTTTTTTCTATTCATCACAATTGACAAATCTTAACCATTTATATGTTTTGTTGTTTAAAGTTAACTCTAAACGAGAGCAGTTTTAGTAGGAAGTTAACTTAATCATTTTGAAAAGTTTAAATAGTTTGCTTTTCTGTTCAGCAAGATGTCAGACACAGCTATGAAAAAAACAGAGAAGACAAGTAGATTGAAAGATCTTTTTCATCTCCCAAAATCTCTATTGATAGTTTTTCTAACAACTTTCTTAATGAGGGCTGGTTTTTACTTATCTATTGCAATTTTCACAAATCCAAATTATCTAACACATCTCAGTGAGATACAGAGAGATATGATTTTTATAGCATATCCTCTTGCAGAATTAATAACCGTATCGTTTTTTGGAATACTTGCAGATAAGATTGGTAGAAAGATTGTATATTTCATTGGACTAGGAGTGACTGGACTATCTATTCTTCTTTTCAGTTTCTTTGCAAATTTCGCAGTATTAATTATTATATCAAGCATCTTGGGTATAGGAGCAGGTGCTCAAGTTGCATCTACATTAGCTATTGTAGCAGATGAGGCTCCTGAGGATAAAAGAGGTAGATATATGGGTTTCTATGATGCTTGTACCCTTCTAGGTTTAGGTGTAGGTTTTGGGGGTGGATTTTTGCTTCTAGAACTCGCATCACCTGATTCTATGATTATGTTCCTAACAGCAGCAGTTGTATTGTTTGTTTCACTAATTCTAGCTGTGGTTTTACTACGAGAGAAAGTCTTTCAGACTTCTTTGATTAAGGATGAAAGTTTCGTTACAAAATTCAAGATGATAATCAAACAAAAAAGTATCATGTATTTACTCCCAGTATGGATACCCATTATCTGTCTATATGCAATAATTCTCCGAAGTGCTGAAACTCTAGCATCCCATCTTGATTTACATGATATCAGTCTACTAGTAGTTCTCATTATTATCTTCGCTTCAATTCTCATAGGATTTCCTTTGAATGGAATCTTAAGTGATCGAATTGGTCGTAAACCCTTTCTATATGTTGGAATGTTTTCATTCGCAGCATTTGTTACTTTGATAGTTAGTTTCGCGGATAACACCAGAATGTTACTATACCTATCACCAGTTCTACTCATAATTGGTATAGGATGTGGAGCTTTTCCACCTGCGGCATTAGCAATTTTAGCAGATATCACGGACAAGGAAAGATATGGATCGAGTATGGGGATCTATTCTGTGGTTTATGGTACAGGTATGGTCATAGGTCCTCTTCTATCTAGACTAGCTGGAGGGGAGACAGGTACCAGACTCTGGGGTGTTTTGATACTTATCTGGCTTTTGTGTACAACTAGTGTTATTGGAACATTATTGTTACCTAAACAGCTGTTAAAACAAAAAGAGAAGGAATCATCAGAAGTGCAAGCTTCTCAATAACCTTCATCTAGATCTACAATGTTCAGTGGAGTTTCTCCTCGAATAAACCTGTTGATATTGTGAATCAATGATTTTGCATATTCAAACATCGGTATATCAGTAACCCAAGCTCTATGAGAACTCATTATAACATTGTCCAATTCTTGATACGGAAAATCTGAGGGATAGAAAACTTCGGATTCATCTGCACCTTCCCACCTGTTTCCAGGATATTTATACCAAGGATCAAGTGCTGCTCCCTTTATCTTTTTCTCCTTAAGAGCATTGTATAAAGCTTCCTCATTCATGGTCTGTGCTCTCCCTACATTAACAATTATTGTATGTGGTTGCATTACCTCAAATGCTTCTGTATCTAAGAAATCTGTCGTTTTCTTTGTTAGAGGAAGACTGTTGAAGATGAAGTCAGCTTGCTTCAAAGCTTCCATTTTGTCTTCTGAAAGATAGACTTCTACAGATGGATCGTCACAATCTTTGGTTCTCTTAATTGCTATGAATTTCATGTTGAAAGGTTCACATAATTTCTTGAATGTTTTAGCAATTTCTCCAAAGCCTAGAAGTACTACAGTCTTATCAAATAATGAAACTGATCTATACTTGTTGTAATCCCAATTGCCTTTCCTAAGAAGTTGGTCATTTACAGTTAATTCTTTTGAAGCTGCATTCAGTAGAGCAAAACCATACTCTGCAATTGTAAAAGCATGTGAATGATTATTACAAAACATAATTCCTTTCTTTTTGAAGAATTCTAAATTATGTCTATTAATACCAGTAGCATAGGTCTGTTGCATCTTAAGGTTAGTCGCTATTTCTAAATCCTCTTCCGATAATCTTCCACCGAGGATGATATTTGTTTTAGCAAGAATTTCTACTTTTTCTTCATCATTAAGGTCATCTTCAAATACCAATTCTGCAGAATCATCCAGAATCTCTCTAACTGTTTTTGCATCTTCTTCTGAAGGTTTTCGTGATTTATAGAGAACAATCATCAACTCTCTCATTCAATACTTCTTTAAAAATTTGTAGAAGAAACAATAAATCACCGAATAGTAAAACAAACTTCAAATACTCAAAAATCGAAAATATTTATACAGATGAGTGAGTCTTCCGAAACCTCTGAAATTGATGGATTAATCAAGCAGTTAAAGTATAGCTCAATTCCTCTACAAAGAGAGAGAGCAGCATATATTTTAGCTAATTTTCCTGATTCCAATGTTTTAGAAGCCCTTCTACATGCTCAACTCACTGATCCAAATCCTAAGGTTCGAGATGCAGCCTCACAAGCACTTGCTTCGTTAATAACTACTGAAGAGATTGAAGAAAATCTCATTGACCAATTTAGACAGAAAGATATCGAAGCAGAAACTGGTGTTCGACATCAAATAGACAATAGACTTTTCAATTTGACAAAAGATTTCAAAATCATAAGAAAAGGTATGAGAAAAGAAAAATTCAACTGGAAGGATTCTTTGGAACTTAATCAGCTTTTCAAATATGTTGAAAGAGATAAACATCTCAAGAAACAACCCAATGTTAAGAGCCTGATCAATTCTATTTTACTTTTACCCATTGATGATCCAGATATGGGAAGAGATGTTGCAATTGGTTTAAGTGAAATTCTTAGAGTTAGTGTAGACGAATCAGAAAGACTCACAGCAATAGGATGTCTCAATAACATAATAACAAACATTGATCGTTATACTCCATACTTTGGAATAGCTGAAGCATATATCATGATCTTCAAAGCATCAGATGATTCAGATATGAGAATAGCTGCATTCAAGTGTTTAGAGGAGATAATTGTAAAGAAAAGAACACTTGCAAAGCTTAACCAATATACAAGTGATATTGTTAAATTATTGACTTTTTCATATGACCAGAAAATAAGGGAAATTGCTATTTTTACCTATCCAGACTTAATTCTCCTTAGAGAGGAGAGAGTACCCTATCTCATTGATTTGATTATTGGTATTGTTAGAGCTACCTATGAAGATAGGTTACGAGAAATGGGACTAAAAGCTTTAGAAGCTATTATTATCAAAGATTTTCTTTCAGAAGAGAATGTCCAAAGAATTGTAAAAATCCTCAAATCACATCATTCCAAAAATGTGAGAACCCGAGCAATTGAGCTTTTTACTCAAATCTATCTGCAAGCTCAATCAGATGTAATAGAAAATGCAATATCTGCTCTTTTCGAAATTGTTACAAATACAAAGGAAGAGGACATCTGTTATGCTGCAATTCAGAACATTGAGAAGTACTCATTGAAACAATATCCTAAAAAATTGACCTCGGTCTATCTCACTACATTAAAAGAAATCACTCTTAAATCACATCATCCATTCTTAGCATTTAGAGCATATAGTATAATTGATAGTGTGATACTCAATAATCCTGAGAAGTTTACCAAAACATTTGCAAAAACGTTTATTGAATGCTTAAAATTACACAAAGATATTGGTGTAATGGAACAGGTACTATTAGCTTATTCTGAATTAACAGTAAGTAGAAATCTTATACCAAGTGACATCAAGCAATTCATCAAAACTATTCTCTATATCTCAAAAGATCCAGAGATACTTGAGAGTCTAGTGAATATGTTCAAGGAACTAATGATAGCTGATGAAAGAGTATTTGCTGAAAAAGTTATCAACACATTGATGGAAATAGCAAGCAAAAATCTTGTTAAAGATGATATTATATTATTGCTTACTGAACTAGACGTGAATGATTTTATTTGATTTTTAGACAAAGAACAGAAATTGTGAGAATACAAACAGTGAGACTATTAGAGCTATTTCCCAAGGTTTGAATTTGAATTCTCTAATGATGTTCCGGAATAAGAAGGGAGCAATAAGAGAGAATAACAAGAAGAAGGTTCCCGTATAGTACATTTGAATTACATGATCCTCATAAGCAACCGATGATCTGAAAGAAAGACCAAGGAAGATTGTAGTAACGATAAAATCAACTATCACAAAGATTAAAGCTGGAAGACGTATTTTCTTGTGCAAATCCATTTTGTAAGCTAAAAATATCATAGGAACGAAGAAGAAAGCTATATCTGTATAGAAATCAGTTGTTTGTATCAGCTTCAGTTTAAGAGAATCAATTGCTATACTTGTGTCAAAGCTCTCAAAGGGAACGATTGGAAATCCAATCAGTTCATTGTAGAAGGGCCATAAGAAGTATACTCCTGTTAGATACAGCATGTCTAAGAGGATGTGAGTTGCCATTCCAAACAACAATCCTAATCCAAAACCAAGAAAATCATAGTCATATTTTTTCTTTACAAAGGGTATGAAATTCAAAGAGATAATAATCCCTGGAACTAAGATTAGAAAGAGAAGGCTGTGAGTTAAGGATCTATGAATTACAGAAGCGCCTTCACCTATTGCTAAATAAACAAATGCCATAATGATAATATCTGCATCTGGTAAGATTGCACCAACAACAGCTCCAAGTTTGAACTCCTTTCTATCAGTAAAACTAGCTAAGATCAAACCTGAGAGAAGATGAACTCCGCCTTGCACAGATAGTTGATAATTCTATAGGGTATTTATTCTTTATGAAAAAACCACAAGGATGCTTGTGTTTGTTATGATGCTATGACTTTCTCAACAGATTTACTGATGGTGTTAATTATGCTTTTAGCTTCATCTTTTGCTAAATCACCATAAACGAATACTCGGCAAGAAGGGAAAATAGATATCTTGTTGTCCCCTTGTTTTTCTTTTAATACTAGCATAACCTTCGTTTCTCTAACAATTGAGTACGAATGTAACTCAGTGATTAATGAATCCCTTAACTCCTTTAAAGAAACATTGTAGAATTCATCAGG
>JAEOTK010000138.1 GCA_016839875.1 Candidatus Heimdallarchaeota archaeon | reverse complement strand
GATTTATAAGAATTATCCCGCCTATTTAAAGAATAGCATAATGTTGCTTACTCTCAGAAACTGTTGATTACCATATATGATCATGATAAATCTTAGGTTTATCTTTATGCAACAACCGAATTCCACAAGCGAAATATCATGTTTATTTGGAATATGTCTGGAAGATTGTTTTGTGGCCAAGCAAACAGTTGCATACCAATCTGTTCTTTCGAGTGTGAGATTATTCTACAATCCTTTCTACAGAAGATTCAAGAAATCCTCTTCGGGTCATCTTTTCCAAAGCTTCTTTTACATCATGCTGAGAGAATCCTTGGTGCTTCATCTCATTTAGAATCCATTTTTCAGAGTATACGAATCCTGGAATTTTTAGAGCTTTGTCTAGCTCTTTCATACAGTAGATAACTCTCTTATTTTCCGGTCTTGACCTGAATTCTATGGGTCGAGTACCTATAGGTCTAGCCTCTATACCAAGCCACTTCTTAACATAATCTGCTAGTATGCTGTTACGCTTGTTTCCAAAACATGTCAAAACTAGTTTTGGATTGCACGCCTCAATATAATGCATTAGCTGATTAAAATCCGCATGATCGCTTAAGGCAAATGCATCCTTATACTTTCTGGCCCATAAGGCCCAGCCAGAAACTAGAGCTGGCTTAAGGTTCATTTCATTTTCTGTATCGAAGTTCTTAGGCACGATGTAGGCACATGCACATGACGAAAATAGATCGTTAGATTCATCAGTTCCAGAGATTAAGAAATCTAGTTTTTTCCCATTCTTTCTATAGATCTCGCTTATTTCACTTATCTTTCGGTGAACTACAAGAGGCAAATCAGAATATTTGTTGAATGCTGATATTATATCTTGGGCATTACCAAGTGTATCGGTTTTGAAGGTGGGAACTTTGCCTGAACGATTTGTTTTCATAGCCCAACTTATCATTTCTTTTGCTACATCTTCTTTATCTTGGAATCTAAAGGAGGGGGAACCGAAAGTTGATTCTATTATCAGGATATCGCACGAAATAGGATCAGCTCCTTTCATAGTGAAGCTATCCTCATATTGAAAATCACCTGTGTAGAGGACATTCCCTTCTGATGTAAATACTTCGTAAAGGACAGAGCCTAGAATGTGACCTGAATTATGTGCAGAAACTTCCAGATCACCTATTTCAATGGTCCTCCCTTCTGAGATATGGTGCCAATTATTGACTTCTTTTCCGTAGATTGAGAGGATTTCCCTGGTTTCTTTTGTAGAAATCTTCATGTTGTCTCTACAATTGAATCCCGCAGAATGATCTAGGTGAGCGTGAGTAATAAGAAAGGGACAATTGTATCTGATTTTCTGGGGATCGAGAAATATCTTTGTTCTTGAATCCTCTATACAGATTCCGCCATCGAAATACACTCGGGGATACATGAAATCATCCTCTACTAATTTGCTTTTGTAAAAGAAAAACTTTTGGAGATAGTAGAGAAAATGAAGAATTTATCCTTGATTGTTAAAGCCCCCTCCCCCTAAATCCCCCGATATCTTAAATAGTCTTCTTTAATATACCACAACATAATAATAGAATGTCTTAAGGTCTAGATTCTATATCTTCAATCTTATGAAACATATTATTAATTGGTGACAAACAAGAATGTTGGATATTGAACTTGAGGACATAGCTGGTGTTGGACCTAAAGTAGCTGCAAAACTCAAGAAAGCTGGCTTTCCCACTGTTGAGTCTATAGCTGTAACTCCTCCTCGTGAGATAATGGAGAAGACTGATATAGGATTCAATACCATATTGAAGATTCAACAGGCTGCTAGAGACTTCATTTCAGTAAATTTTAAGAGCGCACTAGATGTCTACGAAAAGAGAAAAATGATGCTGAAGTGTACAACTGGAAGCAAAAAACTTGATGAGGTTCTTGGTGGAGGAATTGAAACACAAGCTTTAACAGAGTTTATTGGCGAATTTGGATCTGGAAAGACCCAAATCTGCTTAACTCTCTCAGTAAAAGCTCAGCTGAACCGCGATAAGGGAGGTTTGGAAGGAAAAGTAGCTTTCATAGATACTGAAGGAACATTCCTGCCTGAAAGAGTTTTTCAAATAGCATCTGAAATGGGAGAAGATGCAAAACAAATTATTGATAATATTTTGCTTGCAAGAGCATATAATAGTAGTCATCAATGTCTATTGATAGATCATCTGTTCACAGTTTGCTCCCAAAACAATGTCAAATTGGTTATTGTAGATAGCATGATAGGACACTTTAGAGGAGAATATGTTGGTAGAGAAATGCTTTCATCACGTCAACAAAAACTGAATAAATATCTTCACAAGCTTGTAAGGTTAGCTGAAGCATATAACATAGCAGTAGTCCTAACGAACCAAGTTCAAGCAAATCCAGCTTCGTTCTTTGGAGATCCAAATAGACCTGCTGGTGGAAATGTTATGGCACATGCCTGTACACATCGAGTATTCCTGCGCAAAGGAGGTAAAGGAACCAGAATTGCGACAGTAATTGACAGTCCTAGTTTACCTGAGGAAAAAGCAAGATTTAAGGTAACTGCGAAGGGCGTTGGAGACGTTGAGGACACGATCTAAATCTTATTCATAGAAACCAATTAAACATAATCAAACTCTCTTGTTAATTGATAATTGAATTCATGACTCAATTATCTTGTATCCTTGATTATTCTAACTAATTCGTCGAGAGAAATGTATACAAATATTGTCCGATGCTATGGATGTAATTGTTTCTTTTTTCAAGAGTAATAAGATACTCACTGTCTCTAGAATGGTTGATTTTCCATTTGAACCTTCAGAAGGTGAGTATATTTCAGTAGTGTTATTATGAAAACTCGATATTTCCTAATATCAACTCAATGCCGAAAAACCATTTTTGTCTAGTAAAACCAGTTTTGTCAGTTCACGCATAATCTCCAAAACATACCTAGTATTCATTAGACGAGGATGATTCACGTCCATCTTCAAAGTGGAAATAGTCTTTTTCGTCTGCGGCAGAGATATCCCAGACAGCAGAAGCCCTGCTATCAGCCGTTTTTTCCACTCTAGAAACATTAGTGATAGATTTTCTTCTACTGTCCTATTTTAGAATTTGCAGTAGAACCGTCTGGAACCGTCACAGATTCATCTCCAGAAGTATTTTTATTGCTTTTTCCAGGGGCCATATTTTTTCCGTAAAAATATTATTTTTCTAAAGATTTGTCTAGAATATTCCCATATGCAGCCCTTGGCCTTGGCTCATTTACATGCTGAGGTTGAAAAAATTAATGTGTATGCATCCGCTTCTATTTTTGAGGAATCTTGGATGTTCGATAAGATCGATCTTGCAAAAGTGAAAACTTATCCAATAGAGAGAAGACATAATCTTGTAAAGATAAAGGATTTGGTGTGTACAGATAAATCGCCGCCTCCTTTTGACGGCCCTGAAATCAGTTTGATTGCAGAGAGAATTGTTGACTCAAGAAAGAATGGACATTC
>JAEOTK010000137.1 GCA_016839875.1 Candidatus Heimdallarchaeota archaeon | reverse complement strand
TTATTTTTTCTTCTGTCATATTCTCACCGTGGAGAAAAAGGTGGAAGTTTAGAGTACTAGAAGAATAGCTACTAGTAATCCATAAATGGCTACAGCTTCGATAAGTACAATGAAGAGGAAAGCTCTACCAAATACTTCTGGTTTCTCAGTAATAGCACCTATTGCAGCACTTCCTGCCATACCCATACCTATTGAGGATCCTAAGCCTGCAATACCTACTGCAAGACCTGCACCTAAAGGTTTCAAATCACTGGTTTCTCCTTGAGCAGAAGCTGTTTCAGCAGCAAAAACTACTAAACTGACAGCAAATACTATTAGTATTAAATTCCTTGATAATTTATTCGACTTAAGCATGTATAACACCTAATATTCAAGGATTTTTCTATTATAGTATTTTAAGAATTTCGAAAGGACATTAGGATTACTTAGAATTGAAATTGAATTAAAACAATACATATAATAACTACGAAAGCTTAAATAGTTAAAGAAAAAAAATTAAACTGTGATTTAGATGTTCCGAAACTTTATGGGATGGCTATTAGGTACGCAAAAAAGCCCTCGCGATCATATTATAAATCTTCGATTAACTGTTCGTAGATTGGAAAGAGCACAAAGAAAACTCGAGCGCGACGAATCTAAAATGAATCTAAAAATGAAACAAAGTATTCAACGCGGAGACCTAGAATCAGCCAGATTATTTGCAACAGATATAGTTCGAAATAGAAGATGGGAACTAGGGTATCAAAAACTAGTTTCTCGAATAAACGGATTAATTTTCAAATTAGAAAGAGCAGATACTGCAGCTAGTATGGCAGAAGAGATGCATGGTGTGGCTTCAGCTCTAAGAGCAGCAAATGCTCAACTACAAATACCAGACTTAGATAGAGTTATTCAGGATATGGAAAGTTCTATTGATGGTATAGAAGAATCAACAGGTACCATTGAAGATGGTATTGATGATTTGCTAATCTCCGATACTGATCCTAATGAGGTAGATAGATTGATTGATCAAACAGCTGCAGAATTAGGAGTGTCTACACAAGCAGGATTGCCTTCTGTAGGCGTAGTTGAAACAGATGATCTAGAAAGTGAGATCCAAAAATTAAGAAAAAGAGAAGAGGATTAGGTGAGTAATAATGGTTAAAAATTGGCTTTTTGGTAAAAAACGAAAAGAAGATGCTGATGCTCTTTCAACATTGAAAGCACAGCAAAACAGACTTCAAGCTGAATCTAGAAATCTTGAAAGACAAGCTGACGAACAGAAAGTTCTCGCTTCAAAAATGCTTAAAGCAGGTAATAAGGCAGGAGCTCGTCAAGCTCTGAAAAGAAGAGCTGTTTTCATGAAAAGATTGAATACAGTTCATAACACTGCAATGAATCTTCAAGCTCAAATAGATAGTATTCAAACAGCTACTTCAACTGCAGATACAGTTCAAGCAATGGAACTTGGAACTAAAGTAGTTGGAGAAAAGATTAAAACAGTGTCACCTGAGAGAACTGAACGTGTTATGGATACAGTGATGGAGCAAAGAGATCAGATTGAAATGATGACTGAAGCTCTGTCCGATCCAAGTTTATCTGAAGGAGTATTAGATTTTGAGGATGATGCAGCTATTGATGAACAGCTTGCACAACTAGAAGCAGAAATGGATTTGGGAACTACAACTTCATTACCAGATGTGTCTGGTCTGCCTTCCACTCCTGTAGGTACTTCAGGAGAGAAAGAAGAGGATACTTCTGATCTAGAAGCAGAGCTTGAAAGTTTAAAGAAAAAAGTAAGTGAGGATAAAGGCTAAAACCTTCTCTTCATTCCTATTTTTTATTTTAATAGAGTTTTTAGGTTACAATTGAAATATTTAAAGCGAGATTAAATAAAACATTTTATATCTATGGTGTGATTAAATATCATAGAATTAGATAAATAACGGATGTGTCTCTAGTGTCAGCACAAGGATTAATAGATCATGCGAAGCAATTTGCTCAACGAGCATACAATTTTGACAAGGAAAAGAATTTCAGTGAGGCAATTCCATATTACTTAGACGCTGCAGAAGCTTTAATGAAGGCGATAAAATTCGAACGCAATCCTCAGGTTGCTCGTTCTTTGAAGAAAAAAGCAGAGATGTATTTAGCACGAGCAAAGGAATTAAAAGAATTACTTGAAAAACGAAAGGAAAGAAAATCAACTGCTGGTAGCGATGTGGATGATGATAAACTATCAAGTGCTATTTCTGATATTATAGTTACTGAAAAACCATCTATACTTCTCTCAGATATAGCGGGACTAGAAATTGCTAAACAAACTCTTAGAGAAGCAATAGTTCTCCCACTCATGAGACCTGATCTCTTTTCAGGAGCGAGAAGACCCTGGAAAGGCATATTACTATTTGGTCCTCCTGGTTGTGGAAAAACTTTGATTGCGAAGGCTACAGCTGCTGAAGTTGAAGCAACATTCTTCAATGTTAGTGCTTCTTCTATTATTTCCAAATGGTTAGGAGAATCAGAGAAATTAGTTAAGACTTTATTTCAATTAGCCAAAGAAAGACAACCGAGTATAATATTCATTGATGAGGTAGATGCAATGGCAGGAGCAAGGGGTGGAGAACACGATGCTATGCGACGAGTTAAGACAGAGCTTCTAACATCTATGGATGGTTTATCAAGTTCAGAGACTGATCGAATTGTAACTGTTGGAGCTACTAACTTACCTGATGCTATTGATGGTGCGTTTCGTAGAAGGTTTGAGAGGCGTATCTATATACCTCTGCCTGATGAAGCAGCAAGAGAAGCAATATTCAAGTATAACACTAGAGGTGTAGAGATGGGAGAAGATACTGATTTCGCAGTTCTAGCTGAGATAACTGAAGAATATTCAGGTGCGGATATTGCAATGGTCTGTAGAGAAGCGATTATGACTCCAATACGAGAACTAGATATGGCAGGTGCTATAGATGATACTTCAGTTAAAGCTCGTCCTGTTACTCAAAACGATTTCTTAGATGCAATAGAAGCAATTAATCCTTCAGTAAGTGATGATGAAGTTCAAAAATACGATGATTGGAATGAAGAATTCGGAAGTGCATAAATAACTAGGTGGTCGTCTCCTTATGTCAACTCTTGAAAAGAAAAAAGCAAAAGAAGAGAAATCTCAAGATATTGATCTCAAGAAGCTTAAGAAAGAAAAAGAGGTCTCAGAGGAGAAACTGAAATTAATTGAAGCTAGTATCAAAGGTTTAGAAATTACTAAAGAAGATCTAAAAGCTACTATGCCTGTTGAAAAGATAACTGTGAAAGAAGATCTATCAAAAGATCAACGTGCAGTTCTGGAACTGGAATTTGAGGATAGTCTTCCAAAATGGGTAAAAGCTCCATGGATGTACATAAAACCTAAGAAAGAATCAGACGTGGAATCATGGCTTCAAAGCTGGTCTGCAATAGTTCTCGACTATTCTCGAATTTTTGTCATTCACATAATCAATATAAACGAGTTAAGAACAGAATATCCTTTTAACAACAAAAAACTTAGCAAACGATTAACAATAGAACAAGTTCGAGCAATCATTGATCAACTCGTTCAACAAAATATAGCTACATGGCTTGATGAACAGAACAAAACAAGAGCAAGAATTTATTGGAGAAATAATGAGGAATGGGCTGATGAACTCCTTGGTTTCATGATTGAAACAGGGAGAGTAGTTGAAATCCATTCGCTTTATGATATCACACAACTCGAGGAAAAATGGAGTAATCTACCTGCAGACGATTTAATAATTGTCTGTGAAATGCTAGTAGAAAGAAAAGTAGCAAGATGGCTAAATAAAGAAAAAACTATCATTCAATTTGAAGCAGATAAAGTATTTTAATCTGTGGAGAAAAATGAAATTTTAGAGACTCATCAAACCAGGAAACCACCATTTGGTTCCTTCGGAGTAACTTTTGTCTGCTCTAGCGATTCCATGTTCTTCAAAGAAAGTTAGACATCTATCTATTCTTTCTTCTGCCCAGCTAGTTCTCATGAGTAAATCTTCTTTTGTTACAAATCCGTTTCTAGATGCATAATTCAAGATTATATCGTGATCTGGGCTAAACTCAACGGTAGTAAATTCAATAATTTTAGTGCTTGATTCCAATATTCTATATGGAGGAATAAGTTGAGAATTAATTAGCTTTTCAAGAGAACGATACATGTCATCAATTGAAACCATTTTTCCAGGTCTAGTTTTATTTAATTGTGTGAATAATTCTCCTACAGACATAATCCCTCCATTGTCTGGTGTCAATTTTTGACCTAGCTCAAGAATTTCATTTGCTAAAATATCATAAAATCCTTTACCTGTCAATTTATCCATGAATGAAGGAGCTTCTTTCCAATCAAAGCGTCCAATCTCTGCTGGCAGACCTAATTCTTCTCGGAGACCTGACAATTTATCATAATATTCTTTGTTTTCAGAGATTTTATCTCCATATTTATTTTCAAATTTCTTTAGTTGTTTTTTCACTTGATTGATGTTTTCAATCATTTGTTCTAATTCTTTAATCATAAGTTCTGCATCTTTCACTTGAAAAGCAGATTTGATTTTGATTTTTTTCTCAATGTCTCTTAAACCCAATTTGATCTCCACATTTGATATTGTTTCGCAATTATTTATATCTTCGCAAATTTAATTTCTTTCTTGTTTTTCTCATGTTATTATTTTATATTAAACTTGGAAGAACTTGCAACCAGCTTTCAATTTTATCAATTAGATGATTTGCTTCTCTAGAAGATAGAAAAGAAGCAAGTTTGTTTTCGTAGTTTTTGTAAAGAGAATTATATATCTCTTTCATTTCTTTTGCTATTTTTTCTCCCTCTATATTCAACTTCTTAACTTCATATGAAATTTCTTCTAATTCCTCAAGGATATAACCTATATCTATTCTTACTTCTATCATATTGATTAACTCGAATAGATCTTTTCGAATGTTAATGAATAGTGTGTTAAGTACATCTCTTCTAATCACAGCAATCACCATTCTTTACAGGCTTCATCAAGAGGAAAGAGAAAAGAAAAATCAAAGGAAGCAACTTTGGAATTTGTTTGACTATAACTCTTTCAAAAGCCTTCTGAAGTCATTAAGCCATCTTGCGGCTTGAAATTCTAACTTTTCGCAATCCTCTTCCTTGATTACTTCTTGAGGTTTATATTTTGAAATGATATCACGCCATGTATTCATATCATCTATTGCCCAATGATCTTGGGGTATGGATGGAAATGTTTTCAGTATGTGAAGCATCTCATCAATGTCTGCTAATAGCAAGTCTGCTCTAGCTACAGATTTGAGTCTTGTAAGATCAATCAATTCTATGGCCGATGAAACAAAATCTGCTGTTTTAGCTGGCATCTTTTTCAGTGTGTCAAAGGGTATGGATATTGCATCAGCTGTTTCAACTCCTTCTACTACACGAAGTTGTTGCAGACCTTTAGGATATCTAGCATCCATCTTTTCTCTCTTGACAAATTCTTCAAGATCAAATCCAATTTTCTCTAGTTGCATTCGAGATTTGAAAATTCCTCGAATAAGAGAACGAAGTTGTTTTTTATAGGCAATTTGCTCTATCTCATTATTATCGTAACTTTGAACTAAATTATCTAATGTCACTATAGATGCGTACAAATCAGATTCTAATTCAAGAATTTTGCTTTCTTCTTTTGTCATACTACTATCAGCACCTAGTTTAATCTGTTGGAGGTATTTTTCTGCTTTATATCCTTTTTTGGAATATCGTCTATATAGTTTTAGAAAGTCCACATTAGTCATATCTCCGTCTTCGAATTTTTCTTCAATTACTTCTAATGTGTCTTGAATCGCTCTAACATCTGCTTCTAAATCCTCTTCTCTGGATATAGAGATCTCGTTTTTCCCAGTTTCAATACTTACACCGCCTTCCTTCAAAAGAGCCTCTCGTTCATCTTCAATTTCTTTGGTAATTTTTTCTATCTCTGCTTGATATTCAATAATGCTTCCATCAATAGATCGTTTATCAATATCTAATTGAGTTTCAGAAGCTTCTCCAACTGCTAGTGCTTGAGGAAGTGGCTTGATTGGGATTTCAAGCCTTGGTAAGACTCCAATACGTTCTGCTCGTTTTACTTTCTTTGTTTTTAGAGGTTTCCCTGGAACTTTGTTGAACAAATCTTTGATATCGTTTACCACTTGGAATATGTGATAGGTAGAGTTCCATTGAGAAAGAATTCTTAAGCTTAATGAACCATCATCCTCAACGTTAGGATGATTGATTTTTGGAGTAATGTCAACTATTGGAGGAATATCTGGGAATCCATCTTGGATATAGATGTTAGCAAAAATAGGAATTTCTGTTCCTTCTATAATCCCACAATGCCCTTTCCAGTGCTTAAGGTTTCCTCTAACTGGTTCAAAACCAGAACTATTTTCATATATTAATTGAGTTTCATTTGCAAGGAGGAAATCATCTGTAGATATTTGTATCACCTTTTTATCTCTCTATATTAATTGATGACCCCCGAACTTTAAAAAATATTGCATTCAAATCGCGAAATTTTCTTAAAAAAACTAACTATCTTGTACTTGGATTACTATTTTAATGGGTTTTGCAAGATTTTTGTCTAGAACAAAGGCTACAGCTTTTTGCGATAAGTTAGTTTCCTCAATTTCCTTATCTATTTCAAGTAATTGTCCCTGTATCATAATATCAGGTTTTTCTAGTCCATATGTAAGTGCCAAGCGTAGAATGAGATCTTTAACAGTTTCTTTAGGATTTACAACAAATTCTATTTGCTCAAGCTCATACATTTCTCCGCATGCTGGACATTCTTTGTTTTTGGCAAGAGTAAGTATAGTTATGGCATTGTTCAATCCATCATAAAACAGATAATTATCGATATTTGTTCCTAAATTGAGTAAAATCTTAAGAGCTTCTTGAGCCATAAGTCCTCCTATAATACTTGAGAGAGTAGCAACTGCAGGTAAAGGCAGCTCTTCTTCCAATTCGTCTCGATCTTTTTTTCTTTCATCTCCAAATGGAGTACAAGCTTGTGCAAGTTCTTCTTCTGGGATCAAAGGTTGACATTCAAAACATGGAGTTATATCTGGAATCATAACCTGCACATTCCCTAGAAAAGCAAACATTCCTCCTAAAATTAGTGGTTTTCCAACTCTTAAAGCCATCGAATTGATCCATCTTCGACCGATAAAAGTATCCAAACATCCAATTATCACATCTGCTTCTTCATATGTTGATACTGGCACATCTTCCATTTTCATGTTTAAATAATTGATATCAATGCTAGGATTAATTACTTTCAATTTTTTTGCTGCAATTTCAGCTTTCGATTCTCCTATATCTTCTTCGTGAAAAAGTAACTGTCTGTTAAGATTCGAAATCTCAACTGTATCATATTCAATAATTATGAGTTTCCCTATTCCTGAAGAAACCAAGATTGTACCTACGTAACTTCCAATAGCTCCTACTCCCACAATAATTGCTGTGCTGTTATCAAGTTTCGCTTGATCCCATCCTGGTATCAGCTGTTGTCTAGAATATCTGTCTTCTTCGGTCATTCAAAGCACCTATTGAATGTATACTTCTAGTTTTACTTGATATATATTTCCTTTCAATCAATTCTTCGAATAAAGTCTTAACAAAGCTGTTAAGCAGAAAAATAGACGCTTTTCTAAATAAATAAGATAGCTAGTCTAAAGGAAAAGAAAAATAGATTTTCTAATATCCACCCTTAGTTCTGGCAATCAAGTAACATTTATCTCCGTCCATCATACCAGTTTGTTTCAAGATTTCACTATCATCCAACTGTTTACCATGAAAAACAATAATGACAGTATTTGCAGGTATTTTCTTCTTCTTAGCAACTTCTCGTTTTAATTGAGCAACTGTAGAATGAGGATCGACATCTAGCTCAATTGAACCTCCACCAATCGCAGTAACAACACTAATTTGCATTTTACTTTCACCTAATTTTCTTATTGACATCTTCATTATTAAAGCTTGTCAAATTATTTGTTCAATATTCAATCAACTAATTGACTGTTTTCTTCTTCTCTCCCTTCCGTTTTATAGTAATAGATGGAGGTATTCCTTCTATATCTCTCTCCAACCTCTTTATTCCTATTCTTGTTATCTGTCTGCCTTCAAGATATCCAATTTTAATCATATAAAGAACATTCTTGAAGATAGTTTCAGCTGTTGGTTTTTTGGAAGGATTTTCATTTAAACTTGTCCAGTATTCAAAAGCTTCTGGTACCAGAAAGAATTGCATCAAGGATATTTTTTCATTTTCGTCAACACTTTGAGGAGCTTGTTCTGCGTTTTTTAATTCCTCCATCCTCTGTTTTCGTATGTTTGCAATCTCAAGTAATTTTTGAGCTTTCTTTTGTCTTATCCTCTCAAGCTCTTCATCAGTGGTCATTATTCTTCCGTTAAGAGGACAAAATCATAAGTTAATAAGTTTGTTTTTACACTACTATTCTTTCAGTAATCCAATAAAATTGCAGAAATCTTTAATTTAGTGCTGTTTAATTTATTCTTGACTCGGGAGATATTGATGAACATAGCAATAACTAATGCATGGATATTAACATTGAAGGAAAATAAATTGGGAATTATAAAGAATGGAGCAGTTGGAATAGAAGGTAATAGAATTAGCTACATAGGCTCATCAGATGGGTTGAATCCTAAAGAAGCTGATCTTGTTATAGATGGAACTAAACATCTTGTTATGCCTGGTTTGGTAAATACCCATATTCATACAAGCATGCAGCTGTTAAAGGGCGGAGCTCAAGATTTGCCTGAAATAGAGTGGATGAATAAAGGTATTGGTCCATTAGCAAAACACCTTACAAACGAAGATATTATGGTTGGTTCTAGACTTGGTGTTTTGGAAGGAATAAGAACTGGAACAACTACTTTTTCTGAATATGCCCGAGATGTTGAGAATCTAGTTGAGAATGTTTATTTGAATATAGGAGCTCGCGTTGTAGCAACAGAAACAATTAATGAGGTTTCTCAAGATAATAGAGCAGAGCTAAAACCTACTGATCTCTATGAGTTTGATAAGAAGAAAGGTAGTTTAGCTTTATCAAAGAATGATCAGCTTTTTAAGAAATATAAAAACAATCCACTAGTTAGTTGTTTGTATGGACCTCAAGCGCTTGATATGGTGTCTTTAGAGACTATACATGCTATTAAAGAAAAAGCTACTTCTGAAAATAGTAAGTTACATATGCATGTTGCACAAGGTGGAAGAGAAAGATTACAAATTACAGGAAGATTTGGTAAAGATTCTTCTACTGTGAAAGTTCTTCATGAACAAGGTTTACTGGGTGATTTCCTTATTGCAGCTCATTGCCATGATACAAGTTATGAGGAGAAAGAACTGATGGTTAAATCTGGTGCTAAGATGGTTGGTTGTCCCAGTTCTATAAGTATGATAGATGGAATTGTACCTCCTATTTATGAGTTTTATAAATTAGGTGGGGATGTAGGGATTGCTACTGATCAAGCACCTGGAACTGGAAATCACAACTTATTCAGAGAAATGAGAACTATCAGTATTCTTACAAAAGCTCAATTCCAAGATCCAACATTATTACCTGCTTGGGAGACTCTTCAGATAGCTACGATCAAAGGTGCTAAAGTTCTGGGATTAGGAAATGAGATTGGTACATTGGAAGTAGGAAAGAAAGCGGATATAATTACTATTAATCTTAACAATTTCCTTTTAACACCAGTGGTGGACAAACCCTTTCACACATTTATCCCAAATCTAGTATATTCTGGTACTGGGTTAGAAGTTGACAACGTAATAATAGATGGAAGATTAATTTTCTCAGATAACTGTTTTCAAGAAATAAACGAAGAAAAACTGATATCTGAAGCAAATAATAGAGCAATTGAAATCTTTCAGAATGCTAGCGAAGATTGGAAAAAAGCTGACTCAAAAATGGTTAAAGATGTAGAGAAAGGCTTGTTATAATGCATATTTCTAATTTATTCTCTATTCAATGGCAGATATTTGTCAACTGGCATCAATCTTGTTAATACGTTAAATTTCTCTGCATAGTTTACCCCACATCGAAGGCCATCTGCATGTTTCATTGTATTCAACCAATCGTCTACTCTTTTCCATTTGTAGAAATTGGCATATAGTTCAGTTACTTCTTTGACTTTTTTGAAATTATCACTAATGTCTACATAAACAATAGGTAATGACGAAATTTCTTCGTGATAGAAAAACATTGGAATATGAGAAGGGGGTCGATGTGGAGCAATGGGTTCAGTAATCCGAGGGATACGTGCATAAGTTAAAGCATCATAAAGAATCTGTGCAGTTCCTCTGTGATCGGGATGTCTAGTGTTCATAGACCATGTAATTACTGCATCGGGCTTAATCTCAGCAATAACTTTTGTCATTTTAAGTGCATTATCTCTTGTAGATCTCACATGAGTGTCACCATAATCTAAGAATAGAGTCTCGCATCCTACAATCTCTCCAACTTGTCTTCCTTGTTCTTCTCTTATTTTCTTCACTTCAGAAAAATCCATACCGTTGAAGTGAGATGCTAATTCGCCACTAGTGGTCCAAGCTAAGACAACTCTATCTCCTTTGTCAACATGGTTGCAAAGTGTTCCTATACATCCAATTTCATCATCAGGATGAGCAAAACATGCGAAAATGGTCTGATTATCATTTGTCATTGAATCAGTTTGTTCTGGTTCTATTTTTAATCTTGCGTTTAATAGAAATTGTTGGTTTTTTGTACTCAATTTACACAAATACTATAAATAGCAAAATCTATCATAAATAAAAGAGCATTATGAATATAGGGGCTACTTTGATGTTTGATGAAGAGAAAAAACGAAGAATCGCTCGAATCATTGAATTACCAATACCAATTGATTTCTTCGATATGCTGGAAGATCTTACAACACAATACGGTAGCCAAGAAAAAGCAATTTTAGAAGCTATTAAAGCTCATCACAAAGAGAAATTTGGGACACTAGATGATTTTAAGTTTGTTTTTACTCCTCCTTCAACACGCGCAATTCATTCTGTTGCTCAGATGAATACACCTGTTACAGATGGAAAACTTGCTAAAATTAGAGAAAATGGTAAGAAATTCGAGGAAAGAACACAGAAAAACCTTGAAAAAGTAGATAACTTAATCGATAAACTCAGTGATCTATCATCAATAAATGAACTAAAAGAAGAAATCTCTTCTGTTAAGACTATGATTCAAGGTATCCAATCAAATGGTGTTATCAGTTCTAGACCAAGAAGATCTAAGGCTGATTTATCTTCATTAGAAGTCAATTTTGCTGATTCAGATGAGATCCCCCTAGCTCCTCCTGATAGACCTTCTCTGGAATCAGTTCTTGATACTATTCTACTCTTTGATGAAGAGGAAATAGATGATTCTCCAGTCGATGAAGAAACGGAAGAAAACGATACTGAAGAAGAAAAATAGAATTATAATTTGATCAGTATATTCATTTAGCATTCTTGACAAGTAATTCTGCAATTTTGGTGAATGCATCCTCAACATGATTACCAGTTAAAGCACTAGTGAGGATTACAGATTCGCTTTTAATTTTTGTATTTGCTTCTTCGCATTCTTTCTTTGAAATTGCAATTTCTTTTTTTAGATCTTCTTTGTTACCTACAAGAATTCTAACAACATCCGATCCACAATTATCTTTAACTTCTTTATTCCATTTCTGGACACTTTTCAAAGTTGCAGAACGTGTGAGATCAAAGACTATCAAAGCAGCTTTTGCTCCTTTATAGAATGTATGCCTTATGAATCTAAAACGCTCTTGTCCTGCAAGATCCCAAATGGAAAGTGCTACCCTTGTGCCATCTTTCAAATCTACATGTTTCTCTGAAGGCTCCATCCCTATAGTCATAAGATACGAGCTGTCAAATTTATCATGAACAAATCTTTGAACAAGGCTTGTTTTTCCAACAGCTGCATCACCTAAAAGCAGAATTTTGAAATTATAATCTGGCTGCTTACTCATTATTCTCCTCTTCTAGTAATGATAACACTTTATTTAACTCTTCTTTAAGACTTGATAAATAAAATTTTTGGAAATTATTCTCAGCTCTATCTATTGTTGATAAAGAAACACACAGATCAATAACTGTTTCATATTTCTCTTTTTCTTCTGGATTTGGGGTATGTTTTCTGATTTTCTTCAAGGCTTTACTAGCAAGGTTCGATGTTGCTTTTTTGTCCAATAACCCTTCTTCAAATGCATGAATCGATGAGAGCATCCAAGAAATAGGTTTTTTTAGACTTTCAAAATCATCTAATGGTTCCGGGTTATTCATAACAAATAAGGCAATGATTCAGCCTTTAATATATATTTTGCTTGCATTAAGAATTATCAAAGGTAATTGTAGAAATAAATATTCAAGAAAACTATTGAAATTATGAGAGAATATATAAGTCAGTAATGCTTAATGTTTACCGATTCTTGAAAATCTAAAGAAAGTGAAAAAAAATGACTGACGATGAAGCATTAATTTTAGATTATAAGGTCAGTGTTGAAGATCTTCTTCGAATTGTTGGAGATTGGTTTTCAGCAAAACGAATACATTACTCTGATGAAATGTTTGAAGATTATTTTAATCATATTAAAGATGGTTGTGAAGAGTCTGATGGACTATCAGATTATCTTTTAGAAAAAACAAGTGAGCTAATTTGGATTTGGCTTAGTATCCATCATACTAAGAAGAGAGGTTCATATACAGAAGTGAAGGAAGAAAAAATGGATATAATTCCTGATTGGTTTGTTAAAGGACGATATGATGAACTTGAAAAAATGCTTAAATCCGAATTCTTCAGTTATTCTTATAATAAATTCGATATCGAATACGATAGCTCCTTCAAATATTTCTCTTTAACTCTTGATTTAAAAAAGGAAATTGATGATATTGCTTTCGAAATATTGGCAGAGGATGTTGTGACTTATTTAGATAATAACCTAACATTACTGAAATATAAAGAAGGTAAACTTATCGAATCTAAACTTGCAGAAATGATTTTCAAAATAACTTGGTAACAATCAGAGCTTATTTAGTTAAAGATAGAAACAAAAAAAAAGGGATGAAATCCCTCTCCTTCCCGATAACTTGGAGCCTTTGCCCCAAAAGTAGAATTATACTTCTTGACTAACTTCTATTTTCGCCTCTACCAGAAATTCGAAATTTTCTCTGATTGCAGGATCTAAATAATAGAACACACTACGCATGTCGCTTAAATTTGACATTTTCTTAAGGATACCTTTCTCTAGTAGCCTTCTGATACCGTAACGTACGGTCCTTTCAGGTTGGTCAACAGACCCTAATATCTGCTTTTGAGTCATAGGACCACTAACATCTAAGACTTTAATGATGTCTTCTCCACCACGTGGGAGTTTTCGTCTTTTCATTTTTTACACCTTTTATTTTCTTGCACTCAATCAATTCTATTGATTGTCTTACTCTTTAGAGCCTCTCTAAGAGTCGTTTCTTTGCCAGTGATAATCACCCCTAACTTCCATCCTTATAAATGTTTGGTAGGTCCAATTACCGCTAATCTACCCTAGTTCAGTTGGTTTCCATACATATTGAAAATACGTATTTCACTTACCAGTTTTTCTGGTATTTTTCCGACTCTAACGTTCTAGTAATCATATATAGTCATTTTAACTTATATATTTTTCCTAATTCAGTGCAAGAAAATTAAAAACTGATAAAATTGCTTAAAAAAGTTGTAATTCAGTGAAAATAGATTTGTTTGATTAAAAAAGACAATACGTTAACTTTTTAACAACTTTTACCCAATCAAACTTGTGACTGAATTTAAAAGACGCGAACTATTGTATTTCTATGGTTCTGCTTACTTAATAATAGCTATTCTTGAAACAATATTATTTTCTATTATCTTAGGTAAATGGACAGGCTTTGATTTATTATTAACATTCAGTTTATGGGGATTAATTTGGTTGGTCTCAATGTTTGCGTATCCAATGTTCTTTACTGATGCACGAGCAGATTTGTTAGCCGTCAATCCATATTTCACACTTTTCGGATATGTTATAATAATTGGAGTATATGTATTAGCTTACTTTCTACACAAACGCAGTGTTGAGAAAAGACTGGGGAAGAAAATCTCTTTCTCAAGACTTATTGATCTTTATTTCTCTCCAAAGAAAGAGGAATCAAAAGAGTAGTTGTTGTATCCGTTTTTAGTTAATAATGCGTGACAAAAAGGTTAAATTAACCACAAATAAAGACACTCTTGTGACGCTGAGAATTGGTTTTCTTGTTAATCCCATAGCAGGTTTGGGTGGAAAAAAAGCATGGAAAGGAACTGATGATATAGAACAAGCTTGGGACTTTTTTGAACAAGGTGAGGAGTATTCTTTCGAAAGAGTTCAACAAGCATTAAAATCGATACCCCCTCAATTACCTCTTCATTTCTATTATTGTGATGATCCAATGGGTGCAAATATTATTGATGATTTTGAAATAAACAAGGAAATCGTTTATTCACCTGTAGAAGATCGAACATCTTCAGAAGATACAAAAAGCGCGTGTAAGGTTTTCTTAGAAAAAGAAGTAGACCTGATCATCTTTGTTGGGGGAGATGGTACAGCAAGGGATGTAACATCGATCATTGGAGACAAAATACCAGTTCTTGGAATCCCGTCAGGAGTGAAGATGTTTAGTGGTTGTTTTCTATACCGACCTCAAGATTTAGGAGAAATTTTGGATGAAATGGTTCATGGAGAGACAGTATTAGCTCCTGAAGATGTTATGGATGTTAATGAAGAGTTGTTTAGAGAAAATAAAGTTCAAGCTAGATTATATGGACAGTTAATGGTACCTCAAAAACTAGGTCTAATTCAAGGAGGAAAGGTCTCCTCATCTGTTGACTCTCCTGATATTTATTCATCAATTTCTTTAGAACTTAAAGAAGAGAGCGATGTTCTGAAGGATTTTGTTGTATTAGGAACAGGGAGTACAGTGTTCCATGTTATGAAAGAATTAGGTGTCGATAAAACTCTCCTAGGAGTTGACCTTCTTTCTGAGGGTAAAATTATTGCTAGAGATGTAAATGAAGAAGGCTTGTTTGAACTAACAAAGGGAAAAGATATCAAGATAATATTAACTCCAATCGGTGGGCAAGGCTTTCTACTAGGACGGGGTAACCAGCAAATAAGTTCACGAGTTTTAAAGAATGCCCAAAGTTTTGAATTCTTGATTGTTTCAACTGAAAATAAACTTGATACTATAGAAAAATTAGAAATCGATTTAGATGAACAAGTGGATATTCCTGATATAAGATATAACTACATCAGAGTTTTAACTGGATACCATCAATATGCCATGAAAGAGATAAATGTTCAAGAATCTAACTAAATCTCTCGACGAAGTCTCATCTTCAATTCATGAACATCATCATCATATTCTCTTTTAATAACGTCAGTTGAATGTAAGAATTCTGTGTTCTTTATCTTCTTCTTTGTTTCTTTTATATTAGCAACTACTTCATTTTGGTATTTATGATATCTATCTTCATCTTCAACTTGTTCATGAATCATACCACCGAAAATTAGTGCTTTTTCAACAAAGATGATGATAGGAAAGCACAAGTCATAGACTGAAGCACGACCTTCTTCAGAAATACATTGCTTGAGTGATCGTGAAATATCAGGTAGAATTATTCTATCAAAAATTAGCTTCTGACTCTTCTTATTTTCAAGATATTCTAACAGCTGGATTAAGTTGTTTTTTAATTCTGGTCCAAAAACTCTGAAATCCTTTGGTTTCAAAGTTAGCATATTATCATCATCGTATGCAGAAGGCAATGAGATATCTTCCTCTACTTTAGGGGTTTCCTCTTTTTCTGCTTTCTTAGCTTTTTTGGTCTTTTCTTTTGGTAGCCCTTTTGGTAATTCAATGTCTTTTGCTAAGTGGAATATTTTTCTTAGATCTAAGAATACACCTCTCCCACGAAAAACTATGTTATGAGCTTCTCCTGGTTCATAGATGTATTTTCCTTCCTTTTCAACAACAGCTTGAAATGTGCCATCCTCCCAAATTGGAAAGCTAATTGTGAATGAACTTCCTTCTTTTGCCTTTGTAAAGACAACAGCTTTGGCAATGTCTGAAACTAGATTATTCTTTTTTCCAATTAGAAATACATTATCTATTCCTGCACTCTCTCCTTGGTATACTACTTCAAGTTGAACATCCTTATCTTCTTTTACATTAACAGAGTACATGTATAAAGGAAAATCGTCTCCATCTGAACTACTCATATCTCTCACTTCTATTTTTTCTTTTGTTCAAAAAAGGTTTTCGGAACTGATAAACACCAAATTATCCGAAATTACCTTGATTTTAAGTTCTATTCCGATTTAATAATCACTAGAAAAAGTCATGAAGTGTTTTGACAATGTAATCTATCGATTCTTCGGTTAATGAAGTAACCATTGGTAATTCGAAGTGCTTTGAAGCTATGAATTCTGCATTTAAACATGATGTAGTTGAATAGTCAGGATAGTCTACAACTTTAGAAAGATGCCATCCCGATAGGTCTTGATAAGCTGGTTGTTGATATGATAGCATTGAATAGATTGATCTTGAACCAATATTTTTGGATTTCAAATACTCTATCATCTGTTCTTGACTAACATCTTCTTTGAGAACCAATGGGGCCATTATATAATCAGAATGTTGATGACCTGGTAACACTTTTTGTAGCATTAGATCTTCAATTTCACTCAATTCTCGTCTGTATCTATCACCGTTGTCGTGTCTTTTGGAAAGAATCTCTTCTGCTCTATCCATTTGAACATTCATAATAGCCGCTGTCATATCTGTCATTCGAAAATTGTAGCCAATCAGATAATGGGCATACCCTCCTTGTGGACTTCTTCCATGATTTTTGATGCTTTTAATTTTCTCTGATAATTCTTCATTGTTGGTTACTACAGCTCCTCCTTCCCCTCCGATTAGATTTTTTGTTCCATAAAAGGAAAAACATCCAATATCCCCAAAGTTACCTACGTGTTTCCCATCAATTAAAGCCCCATGTCCTTGGGCACAATCCTCGATAATAATGAGGTCACGATCCTCTGCTATATCCTCTATAGCTTTCATGTCACAGGGATTTCCAAATATATGTACAGGCATAATCGCTTTTGTTTTCTCTGTGATTTTCTCCTCAATTTTCTCTGGATCTATGTTGTACGTTTCTTTGTCTATATCTACAAAAATTGGTACTGCTCCTGTGAATAAAATTGAATTTGATGAAGCGATGAAAGTATATGGCGTTGTTATTACCTCATCTTGTGGTCCAATGTCTAAAGCTACAAGTGCTAGATGCAAAGCACATGTACCATTGACAACTGTTGCAGTATATTTACATCCTGAAAAATCAGAAAACTTTTTCTCAAATGATCGAGCATTATTTCCTTCAATCAAAAATTTGCTTTTTACTACTTCCTCAACAGCTTTGATCTCTTTATCCTTTATATCTACGTCAACTACTGGTATCATGTCTGTCAAATTCTAACACCTATATTTTTACTAATTTTGAGTAAAAATAAGTCCTTATTAATTTTGTGGTTGTATTGATGTGTCTAAGGACTGAATAGTTATTTGAAAATATCACGAGTTTTATAGGCAAATCCTTTCAATGTAAAATTCAATTTGAGCTGATTTAATTGAACCTTTTTCTTATCAATATCCAAAGAAGCCCATTCACCATTCACTAAAGGACCAGGATTAATTAATATTCGATTTTTTGTTTTCTCGTAATTTTGAGATTCATGGATGTGTCCAGAAAAAACATAATCATATGGGATCTTCGAAATATGATTCAAGATTAGTTCACTACCTACATGAGACTTATTAGATATGAAATCTAACTTTGAGTTTAATGGTGGTTCATGAAAAAGACCAACTAAAGTGTAATCATTTGATTCAGAATAGTTTAGGATTTCTTTTTCTAATCCAGCTAAATCTTTGATTATCTCCTTCTCCTCTTTCTCTCCTGGTGTTTCAAAAGGTGTTCTGTATTTAGCTGGTGAACAGTAACCATATCCTGATACTAGCCACTTCTCATATATTTGAACAGAATTTCCTATATAGTGAAGATTTTCATGTTCTTTGGAGATTTGAGTGAAAAAATCCCTCGCTTCTATTACGTCACTATTACCATGAGTAAAGAAGATCGGTTTATCAATCTTCAGAAGAATTTTGATAATTTTTTCTGCAGATTTTAATTGGTATTTGATGAACTCAGGAAGATAATCATTATAGACAAGTTCAGCATATTTCTCTCTAGAGATTCTCTTGCTTTTAAGTATTGATTTCACAACTAATGGATACGAGATTGTTCCAGTGATATCTCCAGTAATAAAAATTATCTGAGCTTTTTTCGATTGTTGAATAATTCTTTTTAGATTCGCAATACTACCATGAATATCTCCAATTACTGCAATATTCACTTGATATCACCAAGTAACTCTCCCGTTTCTTTATGTGCAAGCTTGATAAATGATCTGTCTTCAATTCTATCTATAACCCAATAAACCTCTTCATCAAATTGTTTGTCTTCTTTCAAAGGTGGTATTTCCTTTCTGATAAATTGATAAATTGAATCTAGAACAGCAGATAGATCTTTGTCTTCAAGAAATTCTATCCCTTGACATGCAGTATATATTTCTATGCCTATCATTTTTGCAACATTGTTTACGAGTTGATAAGCTTTCTTACTTGCAATTAATCCCATAGATACATGATCTTCTTGGTTAGCAGATACAGTTGCATTGTCTATTGAAGCCGGTGTTGCCAGAATTTTATTTTCTGCTGATAGGGCGGCATCAGCATATTGAATCATCATCAAGCCTGAGTTTAATCCTGGTTTTTTAGTTAAGAACGCTGGAAGTTCAGATATGGATGTATCTAACAAGAGATTTACTCTTCGTTCAGAAATATTTCCTAGATCTGTCATAGATATACTTAGATAATCCATTGCAAGAGCGATAGGTTCTCCATGAAAATTACCACCTGAAGCTACAACTGAATCTTCTATATTTATTAATGGATTATCTGTTGTAGAGTTTATTTCAACTTCTACTACTTTCTTACAGTATTCAACAACATCAATGATAGCTCCATGAACTTGTGGAGAACACCTTATTGAATAAGGATCTTGAATTCGTTTAGGTTTTTTCTTACGTAATTCTCCTCCTTGTAGAACCTTGCAAATAGCTTTTGCAAATTTCATTTGACCTTTGTGCGGACGTAACTTCATAATAAAAGGAGAGAAAGCATCAATGTTCCCTTCAAAAGCTTCTAAAGTAAAACCAACTGCTATGACTGAATTTTCTAAAACGTTAATTGCATCAAAAACTGCATGTGCAGCATAAGAAGATAGAACATGAGTACCATTAATCAGAGATATCCCTTCTTTGGCTATAAGTTCAATAGGAGACAAATTTAATCTTGAAAGAATTTCTGCACTATCAAGTACCTCATCATTCAGTTTAGCTTTTCCTTCACCTATGATAACTCTTGCAATATATGCAAGTGGGGATAGATCTCCACTAGCACCCAAAGAACCTATGCTAGGTACCAAAGGTATAACTCTTTTGTTAATTAATTGTTCAAGCATATCAGCAATCTCAATTCTGATACCACTTCCTCCTCTGCAAAAAGAATTAAGTTCAATTGCCATTGCACCTAAAACGATTTCATCAGGTATATTAGGACCAAAACCTATGCTGTGTGATTGTATAATGTTCTTTTGCAAAATCTCTCTCTCTGAAGGAGATATTACCGTATTTGCTAACTTTCCAAAACCAGTAGATACACCGTAAATGATTTCGTTTTTCTCAAGTTTTTCATCAATGATTTTTCTTGCATCTTTGATTCTTTTTCTTCCAACCTCACTAATTTTAACTTCTTTTCCAAAACGAGTTATCATAATTAAATCGTCAATAGTTAGAGATTCTCCATCTAAAACTACAAATTCTTGGTCCATATTTATCTAATAATTTTAGATTAGGAATTATTTATTCATTGTGCTTTCCCCAAATTCTAATTCTATGTATTATATTTCGGATACATTTGACAAGAATTTTAAACTTAGTTCGAAAAGATTTTTAAAAATCAAATTAGGCGATTGAATATGACTTATGTAATTACTGGAAAAGGGTTGACAATAGAAGATGTTGTAAATGTTGCCAGACATAATGAAAAAGTTGAGCTGCATCCAGATGCAATTGACCGAATGCAAAAATGTAGGGATATGCTAGAAGAGAAAATTGCAGCAAAAGAAATTATGTATGGGATAACCACAGGAATAGGAGAATTTTCAGAAGTGGTCCTAAACGATGAAGAAGTTTTGTTATTTCAGAAGTATTTGATATATAATCACGCTGCTGGAATTGGAAAAGCTGCTCCAATAGAGCATATCCGAGCAGCAATGTTAGGAAGGTTAAATGTTCTAGCAAATGGATATTCAGGTAATAGAGTTATTATTGCACAAACATTTATTGAGATGTTAAATAAAGGAGTTACGCCTGAAGTTTGTGAAAAAGGATCTGTTGGGGCCTCAGGTGATTTAGCTCCAATGTCTCAGATTGCTCTTTTACTAATGGGAGAAGGGCGAGCATTTTACAAAGGAGAATTACTACCTGGAAAAGAGGCTTTGGATCGGGCAGGTATTGAAGTACCTGGTTTACAAGCAAGAGATGGTTTAGCTGCAATAAATGGATCCAATCTTCTTACAGCAATGAGTGCTATCTGGCTTTATGATGCATTGCGATTTATGAAACAAGCTGAAATAGCATGTGCAATGTCAATTGAGGCTCTAATGGGAAATATGAAACCTTATACTCCAAAATTGCATGAAATTCGTGGATTTCCAGGAGCTGTGAGATGTGCAAAATCTCTAACTAAATTGTTTAAGGGCGGAGATCTCTATGAAGGAAAATTGAAAGTTAAAGTTCAAGATGCATACTCAATGCGTTCTGCTCCACAAGTTTTAGGAGCTGCTCATGATACTCTAGCTTGGGCTCGATCTCAAGTTGAGATAGAACTAAATGGTGTTGGTGATAATCCTGTTTTCTTTACAGAAGAAAAGCTCACATTAACTGGTGCCAATTTCCAAGGTACTCCTGTCTGCTTACCGATGGATTTAGCAGGAGCTGCCATAACTATGGTTTGTGTAATGTCAGAACGTCGAATGAATAGGTTAAATCATCCAGCATTGAGCGTAGGATTACCGCCATTCTTAACTAAAGGTGCAGGCTTAATGTCCGGTTTAATGTTAAGTCAATACACTGCAGATATGCAAATTGTTGAAATGAGAATTCTATCAATGCCAGCTAGTATTCAATCAATACCTGCGGCAGCAGATCAAGAGGATTTTGTGTCCATGGGTATGAACACCGCGCTCAAGAATTTCCAGATAATAGATAATGCTTACGGAGTGTTAGGCATTGAGTTAATGGCAGCAGCACAAGCTTTGGACTTTAGAGAATTTGAGTTTGGTAAAGGTGTTACTAAAGCTAAAGAGGTTATTCGAAGACATGTTAAATATCTAGATGAAGATAGACCTCTGTTTGATGATCATAACGCTATGAAAGCTCTTGTCAAATCATGTGAAATTCTCGAAGAAGTTGAGAAAGAAGTAGGAAGTTTAGATTAATTTCAACGTAATGAGCTTAACAACTCATTCTATTTTCTATTTTTTTACATTTTTAGGTAATGTTTAAAAGTCTCCCCAGAGGCGAAATATTGAGATTTATGTATCCAGAAAAGAAAGAAGGAATAATCCTTTCTGATGTGGGAGAATTGTTTTTAGGACCCTACACAAAATATGAACCCATCTATTCAAATGAAAAACTAGATAGTATTGTTATTAAAGATGGAAAAATAGAAGCTATAGGGGAAACTTCAAGATTGCTAGGAGAATATCCCCGAAGGGATTTTGAAGTAATAGATTGCAATAACAAGACTGTTTGTCCAAGTTTTGTGGATTCTCATACTCATCTTGTCTTTGCTGGTGATAGATCTCACGAACTCGAGCTCAAGATTCAAGGAAAAACCTACAGAGAAATTGCTCAAAGTGGCGGGGGGATAATGTATACTGTTAATAAAACCAGGAAAGCTTCAAAAGAAGAATTAGTTGAAGCTGCAATGCATAGGTTAGATCAGATGCTCCTACATGGAACTACAACAGTAGAAGCTAAATCAGGTTATGGTTTAACTCCAGATTCTGAATTGAGAATATTAGAGGTAATAAATGAAGTAAATGAAAAGCATCCTATTGATGTTATTCCAACCTTTCTAGGGTGTCATATGAAACCTCCAGACTTTGTTGGGAATGAATGGGAATACATAGATAGTATGGCGTCGCTATTACCTGATATTAAGAATCGAAACCTTGCTGAATTTGTTGATATCTGGGTTGATCAAGGAGCTTTCACCGTAGAAGAATCAAGAATGTTTCTTGAAAGAGCTGCAAAATATGATTTTGCTTTTCGAATCCATGCTGATGAATTAGATAATGTTGGTGGTGCCTTATTAGCTGCTGAATTTCAAGCAGCTTCTGCAGAACACCTTCTCAAGTCAGAAGCAGTTTCAGCAAGAGCAATGGCTGATGCGGACGTAGTAGCGAATCTTCTCCCAGGAACGCCATTTGTACTTATGTCAAAACATTATGCAAATTATCAGATGTTTAAAGATGCAGGAGCAACTGTTGCTTTGTCTAGTGATTTCAATCCTAATTGCCATTTATTGAATATGCAAACTATTGTAGGTTTAGGATGTTTTATGATGAAAATGCTTCCAGAGGAAGCTGTAACAGCTGCTACATTTGGAGGTGCCAAGTCTCTCAAGCGTGAAAATACTGTTGGTACTCTAGATTTAGGTATGAATGCAGATGTGTTGATACTTGATTTACCAAGTCTATCTTCAATACCATACCAATTTGGAATCAATCATACTGATACTGTCATCAAAAATGGCAAGATAATTGTAAAAAACCAAGAAAGAGTAAACTAGTAATTTTGTTATTTTCTTACAGGGTGGGAGCAACAAAAAGAGCTATGGATAGGAGCACAGAATAGGTTATACATGTTAATATCGTCATGGCTAGCGATGGGATTAAAGCTAGATAATTATCATAATTTTTCCATAAACCAATAGAAGCTATGATTGGAAATGGAAGCGAGATTAAAACTATCAGACTTATTAGTGGAAGTATATTTAAAAGAACATACAAAATTAGAAGAGCATAAGTTACAGCCATTGCAATAATAAACGCATACACAGAAATTTTCTTCCCCATTCGGATAACTAGATGCTTCTTACCTGATTCTTTATCAGCCTCAAAATCTGGGAACTGATTAATAAAAAGGATAAGTGTAATTAAAAGACCAATCAGAACTGATATGAAAATTGGATCCCAGGAGAATTGTTCTGTTTGAAGGTAATATGAACCAAACACAATAGCTGGTCCAAAGCTTAAGAAGATAGCAATTTCTCCTAAACCATAATGTGCCAACTTAAATGGAATACCAACATAAAAGATTCCGAAGAAAGCTCCTGCTAAACCAATGTACAGAATTACATTTCCTTCTACTCTGAAATTTAGATATATTCCGATAGCGGAACAACCTAGCAAACTGAGAATTGCCCCAGTAAGTACTTTTGCAGGAGACATTACTTTAAGTTGTATCATGCGAGATCCTCCAGAAAAAGGAGTTTTCTGGATGTTAATTTCGTCACTACCGGATAGATGATCAAAGAAATCATTAAAGAGATCAGCACTTGCATGAAATAGAGCAATACCAAGAAAAGCTAATAGAAAATATGATTTTGAGAAACTGCTATTTTCAACAAAAGCTACAGCAGTACCAACAAGAACAGCAAGAACACTTACAATTAGAAATGGAAATCGAATGGCATCAAGCCATAGTTTGACTTGAAGAAATAATCTTTGAAATAAGTTCGAGAAGAACGAAGGTTTATTTTCCTCAATTTCTTCACTGAAATTCTTTTCTGGAATGTTAATTTCAACAGGAATAATTTTGATAAGAACAATTCCATAAATTCCTTGTGGAGACAAGGAATCCATCTTAGCAAGTTTTTCTAAGAATTGCATTTTTTTGTGATGAGATTTAACAAATGTAGCAATGCCGGAAAATTCTATGGTAGTATCTGGTAGCTTTATTGTTAAGACTACTTTAGGATTATATTGAATCTGCTTTACAAAAACGTTGTTTTGAACACCTGCTATGAAAAGATTCATTCCCTCACTAATGTAAGAGCATTCAGCTAGATTTGAATTTTTTCCACTACTAGTTGCAAGTGACAACGTATTTTGTTTTTTAAGAAAAACTTCTACTTGCTTAAGCATCATTCTATAAAGTTATGCTATTTATTAAAAATTTATCATTTGTAAAAAGAAAAGAAGAGAAGAGAAAAGAAAAATTACATCATACCTGGTGGCATTCCACCCATTCCACCCATACCTGGAGGCATACCTCCTGGAGGCATAGCTGGTCTTTCAGATCTTGCAATAATTACATCATCTATTCTTAGGATTAAGATAGAAGATTCACTTGCTGATTTGATTGCTTGAGAAACTACTCTTAAGGGTTCTATAATGCCTGCTTCCAACATATTAGTAATTTTTCCGTTCTGGAATAAATCAATACCGTGATATGGATTTCCTTCAGCATGTGCTGCACGAAGTTCATTTAAGATATCTAGCGGGTCTATTCCTGCATTTTCTGCTAATGTTGTTGGAATTGCTAGTAAAGAATCTGAAAATGCTTTTACTGCTAGTTGTCTTTTGTCTTTGAATTCGTCTGCATATTCATCTATTCTAAATGATAATTCTGTGAATATTGCTCCTCCACCTGGAATATAGGTTTTATCTTCTACTACGTTTCTAACTACACAAAGTGCATCATGCAAAGCTCTTTCTGCTTCATCTGTAACGTACTTTGTACCACCATATAGAATAATAGAAACTGACTTTGGATTTTTGCATTCTCTGATGAATACATGATCATCATCTCCAAGTTTAACTTCCTCAACTAAACCAGCATAACCTAAATCTTCTGCTTTAGCATCTTTCAAATTGGTGACAATTTTACCACTGGTTGCTCGTGTCAGTTTTTCCATGTCGCTTTTCTTGACTCTTCGAACAGCTAGGATATTCTCCTTTGACATAAAGTATTGTGCCATGTCATCAATACCTTTCTGACAGATTACAACATTGGCTCCTGTCGCAACAACTTGATCAACCATTTCCTGAAGAATCTGTTCTTCATTATCTAAGAAAGATTTCATTTCAAGAGGATCATTTATTCTGATTTCACGATCCCACTCGCCTTTTTGAACCTCAATATTCTGATTCAGAAGAAGAATCTTTGCCTCTTTAACAGATTTAGGCATACCTGTATGAACTACTTCTTTATCTACAATAACGCCTTCGATATACTCAGATTCAAGTAGACTTTTGCCAGTCTTTTGTAAGATTTTAATATTATCTAAATCAACAACATTAACATCGTTGTCAACATCAGTTACCATCTTAACACTATCAACTGCAATTTTAGCCATTTTTTCTTTAGCAGCATGAACTGCTTTACTGTGTAGGGATGTTTCCGCAATCTGGAGTAGAAGTTTGTTATCTTCTTGGAATGGTTCTAAGGTTTTTGATAGCTCTTCAAGAATCTCCTGAGCTTTCTTTGAAGCTGCTTTATATCCTTCAACAATTAGAGATGCATGAATTCTCTTATCGAGTAGTTCTGCTCCTTTTTTAAGTAATTCACCTGCAATAATTACTGAACTAGTAGTTCCATCTCCAGTTTCCATATCCTGTGCTTTAGCAACTTGGACTATCATCTTAGCAGCTGGATGTTGAACATCAATTTCATCAAGAAGTGTTGCACCATCATTGGAGATAAGAATATCACCAAGACTATCAACCATCATTTTATCCATACCTTTTGGGCCTAAAGTGCTTTTAATTGTATCAGCAACAATAATTGCTGCCATGATGTTATTTTTTTGTGCATCTTTACCCTTGGTACGATCAGTTCCTTCTTTTAGAATAATAACAGGGACTTGTCCTTGACCAATCATTTTTTCACCTTTTTATTTGAAGTTTTTAGTGATTAATTTCTAAATTTCAAGCAGTCTTTTCTTTCATTGATATATAATCTTTACGATTTGAAAAAAAAGTTAAATCGCACTCTATCAGAAATAAGAATCCATCTCCTTTTATATTGGATTTTAAGAAAAGGTTTTTATCATTTTGTTTTCATTGTCATTTACTGGAGTTATTTCGATATGTCTAATGAAGATCCTGTCCAAGATACAGAGAGAGTTAGATTACTCTTCTTTACTAGTCCTACGTGTTTTGCATGTCCTGAAGTAGAACGAGTTGTAGAAAATATTACTGGAACTTCAATGAAAGGTATGTTACATGTTAGTACGATAGATATATCCGAAGAACCCGAAATAGCAGCACAATATGGAATTCAGAGTGTTCCTGTTGTAATGATGAATGAAGAACGAATTGCTGAAGGTCTAATAACTGAAGATGTAATTCGAGAAAAACTCTGGTCTCAGCTTCTACCAAACATCATCAGCCGTGAACGTGATACAAGAAGAAAAGAAAGTATGATGATTCTAACAAAGAACACTATTAACAGTATTATCTCACAAGAACTTGTTCGCAAAAATATTGGTGATTATGTCCATATAGGCGTTTATCAACAAGTTATGATGTCTCTGCAAGCTCTTGATCCCCTTGTTCCCCAGCTTCTTTACCAAAGTGGTCAAGAACTAGGAATGTATGGAGCTGCTCCTTATTATCTAACAGTTCTTAATCCGAAAGTAGGTGCAGTAAAACCTGAGGAAAGATTTCAAGAAACACTGATTGCCTTGGCTCAGCTATACAGTAGAAATAACATTGTTCCACTATACCAAGCTACACACTGTGATATCGCAAAGATGGAAGGATATACAGCAACTCTTCGAATATATGAATTAGCCAATAGCGCAGGAGCAATAAACATTGGAGAAACACTTTGTCATTACACTGCTGGTGAAATTGCTGGGACTATTGAAGCAATGATTGGTTCAGCAACAAGTGTAGTTGAAACAAAATGTAAAGGTCTTGGGGATGAATTCTGCGAGTTTGAAATTGAAGTATTTCAGGGTAAAGAGCCAGGAAAAGCTCCATATCGAAGATTCGAGTTAAAAGATAAGGATAAAAAAATAAAGTTTCTTGGGGATTTTCCAGCTGATGAATATCGACGTCAATTATTCTTTGAATTTATTCATGAAACTACACAACATGGGTATAATTCTCTACTGATGACAGAAGCATTAAGACCAAATTTCAGAGATTATGTTCACATTAGCTCTTTACAACAACAGATAATGTCACTCAAATTTAGAGACAAGTTTTGTGGAGCATTGCTATATTCAGCAGGTAGAGAATTGGGTGTCATCGGTCCTGGTAAAAACATAATCTATGATTTATTGGCTTCAGAATCACTTCCAATTGAATCACTCAAGAAAGCTACAGAAATAATACAGAAGTATCTGACACATCCAACAAATTATCTAAAACGCGAATATTCCTTTGTTGAGGCTTTAGATGGCGAAGATGAAGATGAGATGATTTTAAAAATACATGAGAATGCTTATGCTTCAGGTGCTAATCTATCAGAAACCAATTTAAACGAAACACTGTGTGACTTTACTGCAGGTTATCTGGCAGGTCGTTTGGCACTGATAGTAAAAGATCCACCCATTGTATCAGAGACTAAATGCCATGGAACTGGACACAGTCATTGTGAATTTAGAATTGAGAAAGGATATTCTTTCGATGAATCTGAACACTAGAGAATAAACCATTTTTCTATTAATTCTTACTTATTTCATAAAAATCACCTGGAAAATTTGATTATCCATCAAAAAAGTTATAATTAAACGATTTTGTAGGTTTCAAAAAGATAGTTAATAGATAGGAAGATTCTTATGAGTACACAATCCAAATTGTTTGACAAAGGAACTGCATGGCCTAGTTTAATTGCAGTTTTCTCAATTGCACTCTTAGCACAAGTACCACATTTTTATTATTTACATGATATTATGGAATTCAACAATTGGGATACATTAGCTCTTCTAATAGCTTTTCCAATATTTGGTGCAATAGGATTAAGCGCTGTATCACTTTTAATTACTGATTATTCTCTAAAACGAGTAAGAGATGAAAAAGAGAGGAAAATCTTCCGATATCTATTAAGAGGATCTTTCTTTGCAATTCTCATTTATTTTGTAGTTCAATTCCTATTAATCTTCTTCTTATTTGAAGCAGCTGGATCTATTAGAGGAAGTCTACCTGCAGACCCAATAGACAGCGTTGCATTTAAAGAAATTCTTGGTATGTCTGTAATTCTAATCATTGGTGTTTTCATTAATCCACCAATTAAAATACAATTAAGACGTAGAAGAAAATAAAATAAAAAAAAAAGAAAAAAGATAAAAGGAATTATTCTTCCTTCTTTTCTTTCATCATTTTCCAAGAAAGAACTAGGTTTCTTACAGAATATGCATCATCTATACGACCAACAGCTGACCACTCTGGAGCATTGTGTGCATAATCAGGATCTTTCTTAGCTTTCTCCATTTCTTCTGAAACAGCTTGAACGTATCTATCTATACTGTCCTTATTTTCGTTTTCAGTTGGTTCAACCATCCAAGCTTCGTGTGCAATTAATGGGAAGTAGACTGTTGGTGCATGGAATCCACGACTAATGATCATCTTTGCAATATCCATTCCAGAAACATCATAATTTCTTAGGAAGGGTGTTGCTTCTAGAACTGATTCATGTTTTCTTGGCAGAGCAGGATTATGACTTAGTCTAAAACCATCGAGTTTTTCCAATTTTCTCATTGCATAATTCGCTGTTAATACTGCTTGTTCAGCAGTGTGTCTTAGACCTTTCTCTCCAAGAGCTGCAATATATGCATAAGCTCTTAATGCAATTGCGATATTGCCATGGTATCCATGTAGTTTTCCGATTGATTTTGGTCTGTCATAGTTGAAATCATAGAAATCTTTTTCTTTGTCATATTCGATAGTTGGAACTGGTAAGTATGGTTCTAAAACATCATTACAACAAACTGCTCCAGAACCTGGACCTCCGCCTCCGTGAGGAGTAGAGAATGTTTTATGCAGGTTAAAGTGCAGTACATCATAACCCATGTCACCTGGACGTATTTTTCCTACGATGGCATTGAAATTGGCACCATCATAATATAACAGCCCTCCAGCTTCTTTCACTATCTGGGACATTTCAATGATGTCTGATTCAAAGATTCCTAGTGTATTTGGATTGGTTAACATTAGTCCAGCAGTTTTTTCAGAAACAGCTGCCTTTAACGCATCCATATTTACTCGACCATCTTCATTGGATTTGATTTCAATAAGTTTCATACCTGCTTGAACGGTACTTGCAGGATTTGTACCATGACTTGAATCTGGGGCAATAATCTCATCTCTTTGAGTTTCTCCATGATCATCATGGTAAGCTTTGATTAAAGCTAACCCTGTATATTCACCACTGGCACCTGCAGGTGGTTGTAGTGTTGTGTATGGAAGACCAGCGAGTTCTCCTAAAGCGACTTGCAATTCATATAGAACTTCAAGTAATCCTTGAACAGTTTCAACAGGTTGATCTGGATGCATATACATCATCTTTTCAGATCTTGCTATGGTTTCATTGATTTTTGGATTGTATTTCATTGTACAGGAACCTAATGGATAGGGACCAATATCTACACAGTAGTTCATGTGTGATAGTCTAATGAAATGTCTCATCACTTCCCCTTCATGTATTTCTGGAAGTTCTGGTGGAGTTGTTCTTAGCATATGTTCAGGAATGTTGATTTTGTCTCTTGCGAAATCACATCTTGGAGGTAAGTGACCTTTTCTTCCTTTCTTTCCTAATTCAAAAATTAGTGGTTCGTCGTATTTTGCTTGTCTGTACATTATAGATTCCTCCATTCTTCAAGTGCCTTGACATAATCGTCTAGGTCTTTCTCGCATAATAAGTACGAAGTGGTAACTAGGTAATCCAGTGTTTCACCATCTAAGGAAATAGGAATACCAGCAAAGATTTTCCTGTCTAACATGAAATCTGTGAATTTCTTTTTCTTATCTTTTGGAATTTTAAGATTAAGTAAAAATGTATTGAAAAATTCTGTATCAAAAACTCTCTTCACACCAATCTTTTCTAATTCCTCTACTAGGTAGTGAGCACTTAGATACATTGTTTCTGCAGTATCTCTGTACCCTTCAGGACCAAGTAGAGATAAGTGAATTGCTGCACTAAGAGCAATCAAAGCTTCGTTAGTACAAATATTACTTGTAGCTCTTTCTCTCTTAATGTGTTGTTCTCGTGTTTGGAGAGTATTAGCAAAAGCTCTTTCTCCTTCTCTGGATGTAATTGTGAGACCAACTAAACGACCTGGCATTTGTCTTGTTTCTCTTTTATCGAAATTCATTGCAAGAATTCCTAAGAGAGGACCGCCAAAATTCAATGGACCACCACCTATGGATTGACCTTCACCAATAACTATGTCTGCTCCATATTCACCTGGTGGTTTTAGAAGTGCTAGAGAATTCATATCAGCTCCAATAACAACTTTTACTCCTTTTTCATGAGCATCATTAATTATTTCCTCAAGTTCATCTTCAATGACACCAAAGAAATTTGGATTTTCAATGTAAATTCCAGCTACTGTATCATCCATCAATTCTTTTGCTTTTGCTATATCCATTTTACCTGTTGTTTCATCATAGGGAACTTCAGTTAGCTCCATATGTGCACCAGTAACATAGTTTTTCAAAACAGCCTCACGATTTGGACCGATTGCTTTTGTATACAAGAATTTGATCTTTCTTGTGATTCTAGAAACCATTAATGCAGCTTCTCCCACAGCAGTTGCCCAATCATAAAGGGAACAATTAGCAACATCCATACCTACTAATTCGCAAATCATACTCTGATACTCAAATAATGATTGAGTAGTTCCTTGACTTACTTCAGGTTGGTAGGGGGTATAAGCACTATAGAATTCTGTTCTTCTTACTAGTTCATCTTGAGCAGCAGGCATGTAAATGTCAAGTAAACCACCACCAAGAAAAGAACGAACGTCTCTTGTTGATATGTTTTTACTTAATCTCTTTTTTATTGCCTCTGCTAATTCATATTCACTATTATAATGTGGTATATTTTCAAGTTTACCCTTAAATCGAATTTCTTGGGGAATGTCAGAAAATAGTTCTTCAATATCCTTAATCCCTAGATATTCGAGCATTTCTTCTATATCTTGTTTAGAATTAGCTAAATAAGGGTGAGCATAGTTTTCACCCATAAAAAATCACCTCTAAAGTTCTAATGAGAACCTTCTTCTACTTCTTTCTCAACTTGTTTAGCGTATTCTTCAGGACTAATCAGACTATCAGTTCCATTTGTAGGTTTGACTTTAACAATCCAACCTTCACCGTAACAATCTTCGGTAATGGGGGCTGCATCATCTTCAAGATCTGAATTTGCTTCAACTACTTCACAATCGAAAGGTGCATAAAAATCAGAAACTGCTTTCAAGGCTTCAATAATACCCATGGAATCGCCTTCAGAGAAGGTATCTCCAACAGCAGGAAGTTCTACATATGCAAGTTCACCTAGTTCGACAGCAGCGTAGTTAGTAACACCGTAATTCCAAACGCCACCTTCATCTAGAACCCACTCATGGGTTTTAGTGAATTTAACGTCTCCTTTTATTGTATATTTATCTTTAACTCTTATATCGCCCATTTTTATTCCTCTTTTTTGTAGAATTGTTTTAACGGAAAGAAGTTCAGTTTATAAAGTTTTTTTTACATAGTCCTAAATCAAATTTAGGAATGATATTCCTATCTAAAATTAAAAATTAGATATATTTAATGTGAGCTAATTACAAATCTACTATAACATGACAATACCACTCGTTTTCCTTCTTTTCCAATTCAAACTTGTGCATTGTCACAGCTTTTACATCTGTAAGTAATTCATCTTTTTCGTAATCTATGTTTGCTCCATGTGCTTTGCAAAATAACTTGTATTCTTTATTTTCTTCGATTATGATATCATAATCTTTGAAAAGTGCAACGTCTACATCTTTAAGGTATACAATTTCCCCCAGAAAATCAAATAATAACAAATCAAGATTTTCAGATTTTATCTCGAATTCCCAGACTTTATCTGCTTTGAAATTATCTAAAGTAATCATAGCTCCCATCATAGCAATTCCTGCTCCTCTAAACAGTTCAGGAAGTGAATCAGCAAAGACTTCAAAAGCATAATCTGATTTGACTTCTTCTGAAAGGATATTGTATTTGAACATTTATCTCACAATTCAGAAAAATGCACGAAATAAAAATAATCCCTTTTTTGATAGTTTTCTGTCTAATCACGATATTTATTAAAAAGAATTTTTCATTTCTGGTGAGAATAATGTCACATCACAATATCCCAATGAACAAGATTAATGATTTTACATGGGAAATTCCAACATCCTACAAGAAAGGGATGAGAGTTCCTGCAAGATTGATACTTTCCCCCGCTCTTAAACAAGGTATAGAGCAAAGAGTTGTCGATCAAATTACTAATGTAGCCACACTTCCTGGAATTCAAAAATATGCAATAGCACTACCTGATGCTCATGCTGGTTATGGGTTTCCAATAGGTGGAGTAGCAGCTATGGACATGGAAGAAGGTGTAATAAGCCCTGGTGGTGTTGGTTTTGATATCAATTGCGGAGTGCGAATGTTAACTACAACACTTGAGGAAAGAGATGTAAAACCAAAGATAAAACAATTAGTCGAACAACTATTTCGTAGAGTTCCCGCTGGTGTAGGTGTAAAACTAAAACATGATCCGAAACTAGTGAATTTATCTCGTTCTGAATTTAACTCCGTTTTAGATAATGGTGCTCAATGGTGTTTAGAAAATGGTTATGCACGTGAAGAGGACATAAAACGTATTGAAAGCAATGGAAACATGCAAACTGCTGATCATAATTCCGTTAGCGATAAAGCGAAAAGTAGAGGTTTAAACCAGTTAGGAACATTAGGATCAGGAAATCATTATCTAGAAATTCAAGTAATAAAACCAGGTGATATCTTCGATAGTGAAATTGGAGCTAAACTTGGAATCAGAAAACCCTATCAAGTCACTGTAATGATTCATTGTGGATCACGTGGAATGGGACATCAAGTAGCTACTGATTATTTGAGAACATGTCTAACTGCTATGAAAAAATACAACATTCCTGTTTTAGATCAAGAACTTGCTAGTGTTCCTGTGAAATCCAGAGAAGGAGAAAATTACTACTCAGCTATGAGTTGTGCGTCTAATATGGCTTATGCAAATAGACAAATTATTACTCATAACGTAAGACAAGTATTTACTGAGATTTTTAACAAAAGTGAAGATGAACTTGGATTAGATTTAATCTATGATGTTGCTCACAATATTGCTAAAATTGAAGAACACAATGTAGATGGAGTTAAGAAAAAATTAATGGTTCATAGAAAAGGAGCAACTAGAGGTTTTCCACCAAATCATCCAGAAATTCCTCAGGAATATCAAGATATTGGACAACCAATAATTCTAGGAGGTTCAATGGAAACTGGATCTTATCTACTAACAGGAACCCAAAAAGCAATGGATGTCAGTTTTGGTTCAACTGCTCATGGAGCTGGAAGAACTATGAGTCGAAGTAAAGCAAAGAGAAAAATTAGAGGAGATTTTCTACAACAAAAAATGAGAGAAAAAGGAATCTATGTTAAAGGAGCTTCTATGCCAGGACTAGCTGAAGAAGCAGGATTTGCTTATAAGAACATAGACGAGGTTGTTAAAGCTCTGAAATCTGCTGGAATAGGACACCCCATAGTTAGAGTGAGACCTATTGGAAATGTCAAGGGATAAATTTCCCTTTTATCTTTTATCTAAAATCTACAATGGACATGTTTAGTCCTACTTTTTTTGACCAATTTCTTATCTTTTCAAGAACATCACTCATGTTATCAGCTTCAGCTCCTGAGGCACCTTTATGTCCTCCACCATCCATAGAGTTTGCTAAGAGGTCAACTCGATATTTTTCTACAAGTTCTTCTGGTAATGCTCTACTCAATCTTAAACTCACTTTTACTTCATCTGGATATTCAGTAATGAAAGCTGCTCCAGTAGCTCCTCTCTTCATAACTTCATTAGCTATGAAAGCAAGATTAAGATGTAGAGGATGATCAATAACAACAACAAAATCTGTTATCACAATATTCTGAGCAACTTCAACAGATTTTTTCCTTGCTAGACGTAGATTCCTTACACGTTGTAAGATATGTTCCTTCCACAACCCATTCCATCCTTCAAATGCTAAGATTTCAATAAGTTCATCGTGATCCTTTACTAAGAAAGTAGTCTTGCATGCATCTTGAAGGAACCAGATTTTCTCATCCCAAGATAAGTTATCTGGGTCTTCTTGAAGAGTAAGGGGGGCAGGAATTTCATAACTTGCAGTATCAGTTATTTTAGAAATTTCAACTAATTCTTTGATGTAATCGGGTAACTGTGCGGAAAAGATTTTTTCAATTAAATAAGCCGCACTTGGAGCTCCTGCTTCATAATTGATGTGTTTAGCATTCATTTCTTTTTCTTTATTAGAAATATGATGATCTATAAAATACTCTGCAGACTTGGAATTAAAAGGCTCTAGATCAACAATTGCAAACCAGTTGGTTTTTGAGCTTTCCTTAATTACTTCATCATCTTTGAAAAGAGCATAATCAAATGGGATGTAAATCAATTCTTTAGAGGAAAACATATAACGAAAAATTGCTGCAGAAATGAATCCATCAGGACAATTAAAATGATATGCTACTTTGGCTTCTGGTCGTTTGATTAAGGATATGATTTCAGTTCGATACTGTTCTTTTCTTTCTAAAAGATCCTCAATTTTGCGTATGCTCATAAAACATCCCTCTAATTCAAATTTAAATACCTTCTTAAGTTGGTCTGAAGTTCACTTGAAATCCTTTCTACAGTTTCGCTTTTAATCTCAGCAATTTTGCTTATTACTTGAGGAATTATACCAGGAGAACCAATAATTCTTTCATTGTTAATTGTATATTTGACATTTCCATCTGATTCAGTTAACATCCGATTACGTGCCACTTTATGGAGAACGGATATATGAGATGATCCTCCAAGAATAGATGGATTAATTGTAAAAAAATAATCTCTTTCTATAAACTCATCTAAAATTTCAGGAGGTCCTGAATACCAATGAATAAGAACATTGTGAGATGGTATGTCGTATTCAGTTAGAATACTAGCAACCTCTTTTTCTGCACCTTTAAGATGAATATTAACAGGACGATTGTATTTTACACTTAAGTCTAGAAAGAAACGGAAGAATTCTTCTTGTGAAGAATAATACTCTTCTTTCTTAATAAAATGTCGATCTAATCCTATTTCACCAATGACAAGAATTGGATTCTCTTCTACAAGAGAAGTGAAGTTGTTTCTTAATTCTTCATTCATTGATTTCTTTGCACTCCACGGATGTACTCCTATCCCAGGAATTATTTCATAATACTTCTTACTTAATTCGATAATCTTCAAACTTTGAGAATACTTCGTAGATACACCAATGATAAATTCCATTCCTTGGTTTACCCATTCAACTATGCACGTGTCCAAATCGAAATCCTTCATGAAACCTTTATCTGCAATGTGACAGTGTGCATCGTGGAATTTCATGACAGAACTTCAATCACATCGTTTATATCTTTTCGTGTCAATTAATCAGATATGGAAAGAGAATTACTTCCTATGGAAGAAAGGATTCGAAAACTAGAAAAAGAGGTTGAAATGCTAAAGAAGTTAGTCGAATCTCATATTAGAGATCATGGTACTCGACCTCCAATTAGACCAATAGATCCATCAGAACCTTCCAAACCATCAAAAAGACCTTTCAAGCCAGGTCATCCTGATGTTGGTCCACCTAAGGAATATTAATATTCTTTATGATTAGTAGAATAGTGAAAAGGATGCCAAAAAAAGAAGACTTCGATACCATGGTACGCAAGATGATAAGAGGAAGCGATGTAGTTGTAGAAGTAATAGATGCACGCTTCCCAAGTCTCTCTAGGGCAAAAAGATATGAAAGAATGGTACTGAGAGATAAATCAAAGAAATTACTTGTTGCTATGAACAAAGTTGATCTTGTTCCTGACGATGTGGTTGAGGAGTGGAAAATGATTCTTAAGGAAGAAAGAATTCATGTAATTCCTACTTCAGCAAGAGAAAGATTGAGTACATCCGTTCTACGAAATTCGATTATTCGAGCAGCAGGAAAAGAATTCTTCTATATCACTTCTTGTTTCATTGGATTACCAAATACAGGAAAAAGCTCCTTGATTAATATACTCAAAGGAAGATCAAGTGCTCCTGTAGCTCCCATTCCAGGTTTTACTAGAGCTTTACAAGTTCTGAGGATAACCACTCGTCTAAGGATTTTTGACACTCCGGGGGTTATTCCAGTTAAACTATCTCTGGCAGATCAAATTTTGTTGGGTGTTACACGTCCAGAAAAATTACCTGATTTTGTGAAAGCTGCTTGGGCTTTGGTACACAAAATAGATCAAATCAATCCTGGAGCAATATCCAAGGCTTACAAGATTGACTATGAGAAACCACCTGAGTTTCTGGAGAAATTTGCAGAAATAAGACATAAAAGAAAGAAAGGTGGAGATCTTGACTTAGATACTGCAGCTCTCATATTTATGAATGAACACATAAATAAAGCAAGAATACCTGTATGGGAAGATCCAGAAGAATATTTGAAAAAGAAAGAAGAAGAAAAACTATAGATCACTTCTTAATTTTAAACCTGTATTTGTATAAGAATATAAATAAAATAGTAACAACCACCAAAGCAACTGGAATTCCGATATAAAGTCCAAGAAATTGTATTTTCTGTTCTGTACTAACTTCATAAACTCGCAGACATGACATTCCTCCTCCACCAGCTATGAAAACAAAATTTCCTTTAAAATCTACATCATGTGCAGCACCTATACCATCTCTATTTTCAGCAACTTTGGTTATCTCTGGCAAATTGTTGATGTCTAAGAATTCAACACCATAGTTATCAGCAACATAAACATGAGTACCATTACCAACTACTCCTTGTGCTTCTCCATCATCTAAATCTCTATGAACTCCTAACATAGTCGGAGTCTCAGGAATTGTGACATTCAGCACCCAGACATCACTTGAATAACATCCAACATATAGTTCATTACCATTTATTGATAAACCTGTAGCTCCTGAAGCACTTGAAAAGGATCCTATTTTATGAGGAGATGATGGAAGAGTAACATTAACTACTTCTATACCCAATAGAGTGTTTGCTAACAATGCTATATCATTAAGTACAATAACATTATCTACCCTTCCTCTATCAAAATATTCACCTACTTTGATTGGATTTGATAGACTACTGATATCAAATATTTGTAAACCCTCTTCATAGCATGTGACAAAGGCATAGTTTTCATTTACAAAAATATTGTTTGCTAAACCATTTACCGAGCTTTGTCCAAGAGTAACTGGATTTGTAGGATCAGTAATATTAGCAATAACTAAACCACTGCCACCAGCAGCAATAAATGCTAGGTTGTCCTTTATGAAAACTCCAAAAGCTCCATTGGATATTTCAACAATCCCTTCCCTTTTGGGATTATATGGGTTTTGGATATTAATTATTTCGAGACCTTCATTTGAAGTTACATAAGCGTAATCGTCATTTATTTTAATGTCATACCCCATTCCACTTACTCTACTAATACTGTTGATATACCATTCGGTTGAATTATTTGATGCTATAAGTCTTATATTTGAAACAAGTGAAAATATTAAAAGTATTATAACAAGAATTTTCCAATTACTAGTCTTTCCCATATGTTTCCACCTTTGTAGCTTTTTTAACCTAATTTCAGACACTTATTAATGCTATACTAAGTTTGAAATAAAAAATGAGAAAGTCTTTAATACTCTCTAAAAATTTCAGTTATTCTTATTATACAAGGAAAATATGATTCATAGTTTTCCTGTGTAAAATGATCCTAAGATTATAAAAAATAAAGAAGAGAGAGAAGATTATGCTTCTCTTTTCCAACCAAATTTAGTTGGATCATAAAATGGAAATTTGACAACTTCTGCCTTAACTTGATTCTTACGAATTTGGATTAAAACTTCAGTTCCAGGTTCGGCGTATTTGATGTCTATAAAACCCATTCCAATTCCGATATTACCTATAGATGGGGAACGTACACCATTTACCATGTACCCAATTTTCTCTCCAGAAGAGTTTAGAATTTCATAATCAGCACGAGGAATACCTTTCTCTTTAAGTTGTATTCCAACATGTTTGATTTTGACACCTTCATTTTTAGCTTTTAGAAGAGCTTCTTTTCCGAAGTAAAATGGTTCTTTGTCATGTTTACAGAACATCTTGAAGTCGTATCCTGTTTCAACTGGATTAACTTCTTCGTGTATGTCTTCACCATAGAGAGGTAATCCTGCTTCAATCCTAAGAGCATCACGGGCACCAAGACCACAGAGAGCGATACCAACATCTTTTCCAGCTTCCAGAATTGCATTCCAAACCTTAATACCCTTTTCAGGATTTTGTAAATCAGAATCAAAAATAACTACTTCAAAACCCATCTCACCAGTATATCCTGTACCAGTGAATAAGCATTTGCATCCTTCAACTTCAGCTTCAATCATCTGCCATCTTCCTGTGTCTGGAACACCCAAATTATCTAAAATTACTTTGTAATTTGGTCCTTGTACTGCGAACATAGTTGTTCCCAGAGTCCAATCTTTGAACTCAAGAGGTTCTCCAGTAAATTCTTCGAAGATTTTAACAAATTGACCTATCCAAGCTAAAACTTTAGTAGTCTGATCTCCTGCATTACATACATTGAAGAAATCAGTTTCACTTTTCTTTCCAATAATTGTATCATCTCTATATCCACCATTCTCATT
>JAEOTK010000021.1 GCA_016839875.1 Candidatus Heimdallarchaeota archaeon | reverse complement strand
GCGCCATAATAGTCAGAGTCATCAAACCATGCCATGTGAACATTCCCTAAAGAATCAACTGCAAGAGAGGGTATTTCCGAAGTACTTGTACTTTCAGTAGATACTATCTGCGGTGCGCTCCATTTCCAAAAAGATCTTTCAAAAGAATTTAAATCAGCTACATTGTCTTTCTCCTCTATTAATGCATTGGAATTAATAGTATTGAGAGATGTGCTTACTAGAAAACCTATTAAAAGAACACTAAAACTCAAGAAAAGTTTGCTTTTTTTATTTGTCATAACATCAACTATTTTGATTTTATCTCATTCAGAATAAATGAGATTATTAATTTATTGGATTGTTGAATTAGAAATAAAAGCATTTTCCTATCTTCTGGAAAAATTCTTGTCATTGTATTCATTTCTTGATATTTCACTTGAAAAGACAAAATTCATATGAGTAAAGATTATTGTGAAGTCATGAAGGCTATAATCAATGTAAAAATATATGATTATGAGACCTATATTGAAGACGGATATTGTATCTATGGTAAAGAAATTATTGAAGTAGGTGAAATGAAGAATTTTCCTGATTTTGATGAAGAGATTATTGATGGTAAAAACAAGATTCTTCTTCCAGGTTTAATTAATTTCCACACTCATATTTATTCTACTCTTGTTCGAGGAGCATCAATTCCATTTAATCCCAAGACTTTTAGAGACATTCTAGAACAACTCTGGTGGAAATTTGATAGCAAGCTAGATAATTCAGCTACTTTCCATAGTGCAATGGTTTATGGACTTGAATCCTTGAAAAACGGAGTAACATCATTAATTGACCATCACGCTAGTGGTGTAGATATTATTGGTAGTCTTGATTCTCTCAAGAGTGCTATTGTTGAAAAACTCGGTATGAGAGGAATATTCTGTTTTGAAACAAGTGATCGCTTCAATGTAGAAGAATGTATTGAAGAGAACCTAGCAGGATTGAAGTATGATTCTTCTGATGCTAGAGGTATGTTTGGTTTGCATGCTTCTATGAGTCTTTCAGAAGAAACTCTTGACAAAGTATCAAGGGTTCTAAAAGGTGCTCCTATCCATGTTCATGTAGCTGAGAGCCTAGAAGATGAAGAAGATTCTATTGATAAATATAGGATGAGAGTCGTCAATCGTTATCTCAACTACGGCATGTTGAATAAAGATTCTATCCTAGCTCATTGTGTTCATATTAATCAAGAAGAAGCTAAGTTCATAAACCAAAATAAAGCTGTAATTGCTCTCAATCCAACATCAAATATGAATAATGCAGTAGGAGTTTTCAATATTGATCTTTTCAGAGATAATGAAATTCAGATAGTAATTGGGAACGATGGGCTTGGAACAAATATAGCTAAGGAATGGACTTACTTCTTCTTCGCAGGCAAAGCAGGTATTAAAGATGCAGCTGGTATTGGTTTTGATGAACTATTGAAATACATCAATGATTCTTACGATTATTTTGGTCGTCGAATGGGAATAAAAATAGGAAAAATCAAGGAAGATTATGTTGCAGATTTTGTTTTAGTTCCATACATCAATCCAACAGAGATGGACGAAACAAACGCTTTTGGTCATATCTTCTTTGGTCTTTTTGATAATTTCAAACCTTCCTGTGTAATTGTAAAAGGAAAAATTCTCATTGAGGATTACGAGAGTATTTTTAATGAGGAAACATTATATAAGAACGCACATATCGCTTCTAAAGCCTTATGGGAAAGGTTAGGAGATGCTTAAATGGCTCTTTCACTAAAACTTCTAGGACTAGATTTTGATAATCCATTGGGACCAGCAGCTGGTCCTATAGTTGAAGGATTAGACAACATGCTATTTTTCAACAACAATAATTGTGGTTTTAATGTTGCGAAGACAATATCAGTTGAAGGAGCAATTGTTCCTAAACCTTGTATAGCCGGCACTATACAAGCAATTTACAATTGTGAACTATGGTCGGAACATCATTCAGATGTTTGGATAGAAGAAATTCTACCTGTAATTCTCAAGGATAAGAAGAAACCTCTTGTCATCAGTGCTGGATATAAGGAAGAAGATTTTAGATATCTTATTCCCAAACTTGATCCTTTTGCAGATATGTTCGAAATTTCAACTCATTATGTCTCTGAAGATCTTCTACCTGGGATAGTCAGAAGTATTAGAGAGAATACTGACAAACCTGTCTTCATGAAACTCAGTCCCCATATAGATGATTTCATTGGATTTGTTAGAACAGTCATTGATGCTGGAGCTACAGGAATTGTTGCTATAAATTCTTTAGGTCCAGGAACAGCTATAGATTTGAAAGCACGTTCAGTACTTTTAGCTGAACAAATATGGTTGAGTGGACCACCAATTAAACCTATTGCTCTTCATAGGATTTACAATATTCGGAAAGAATTTCCAGATATTCCTATTATCGGTGTAGGAGGAATTGGAAAAGCAGAAGATGTGCTTGAGTTCATCCTCGCTGGTGCAGATTTAGTTCAGATGCTTTCATCTGCGCTAATCAAAGGAAGAGAGTTATACGATAAGATAGTCAAAGATTTACCAAAAGCTCTTGAAAAATATGGTTTTTCTTCAATAGAGGAAATTAGACAAGTAAGGAAAACAACTATCTTCAAAGATGTTGATACAGCTGTAGATAATCATCCATCTTTCAATGAAAAATGTACCATGTGTATGATATGTGTAAAAATTTGTCCTGTTGGAGCTCTGACTGCAGGTGAAGATATGATAATTGTTGATAAAGAGAAATGCATACATTGTAGATTATGTGAGTCACGATGTCCTGTTGATGCTATTTATGGAGTACTTAGAAAATGAATTACATTTTAAGATGTATAACTTGCAGAAAAGAGTTCACACCTAGACCGGGTCTCTATTACTGTGAAGATTGTGGGAAAATAATGGGAACTTTGGAAGTGGTATATGATTATAAATCTATCAAAGCGGATCCTTCTCTCAAAAAGAAAAAATTCGACAAGAAAGCTTCTATGTATCAATTTGATTTTCTGTTACCTACTACACCCAAACTAAAGCTCGATGATTATGTTGGTGGTACTCCATTGTATAAGTTTGATCTTCTCGGTATGAAAGATGTTCTGGTAAAATATGATGGTTCTAATCCTTCTAGTTCCTACAAAGATCGAGCAAGTTCTATTGCTATCAACAAAGCGATAGATGAAGGAAATGATATTCTATTTTGTGCATCCACTGGCAATGCAGCTTCTTCCTTAGCAATGCTTAATGCTAATACAGATAAGAAGACATACATCTTTGTTCCAGCAGCAATACCTGCTGGTAAAAGAGCTCAACTTGAAATTTCTGGTGCTGAAGTTTATGCAGTTGAAGGAACCTATGATGAAGTCTATGATTTATCTCTAGATTTAGGTCTTGAGAAAGGGTGGTACTGTAGGCATGCTGCAATTAATCCTTATCTTCTAGAAGGTAAAAAAACCGGAGCTTTCGAAATAATAATTCAAAATGATTTTGAGGTTCCAGATTATGTTTTCATTGGAGTTGGTGATGGCACTGTTGTTAGTTCTCTTTACAAAGGATTTTGGGAGTTCAAAGAAATAGGATTAACGGATAAAATACCCAAGATAATTGGTGTTCAAGCAGAGGGAATTTCAGCGATCAAAGAAGCATTTGAAAAAGGTAAGCCATACAAACCGATTTCAATTGATGGAACTACAGTAGCTGACAGTATTTCGGTAGGAAAACCCCGAGATGTCATTAAAGCTTGTACCTATGTTGAAGCAAGTAATGGTTACTTCATCTCTCTCACAGATGATGAGATTCTTGATGCGATCAAGGAGTTAGGAAAGACTGGAATTTTTGCGGAACCTGCTGGAGCTGTCCCATATGGAGGGCTAAAAAAACTTATTTACGAAAATAAAGTCTCTAAATCGGACACTGTCTGTTTAGTTATTACTGGTAATGGTCTTAAAGATGTCAAAGCAGTTGAAGGGGCAATTAGTAAAACAACATTCACTGCTGAAGAAGTAATGAAAAGGTTTGAAGAATGAAATTCATACTAAATCGAAATATAGTAGAAACCAGTGAATCACCTGGGATTCATACACTCGATTTTATCAGAAAATTAGGATTCAAGGGAGTGAAAGAAGGATGCCATGAGGGAGATTGTGGAGCCTGCATGGTGTTAGTTGGAGAACTAAAAGGAGAAGAAGTCAAGTATAAAGCAATGAATTCCTGTATCCTTCCATTGGGAAAAATTGAAGGGAAACATGTAGTAACTATAGAAGGTATAAATCTTGATGATCTAAATCCAGTTCAACAAGCTATTTTCGATGAAGGAGGTTCACAATGCGGTTATTGTACTCCAGGTTTTGTTATTGCTCTAATGGCCTATTTCATGAACGACAATCTCAAAAATACTGAAATTATAACAGCCATTGAAGGAAATATCTGTAGATGCACAGGATATAATTCTATCTTGAGAGCAGCTGATTTAGCAAACAAGAAGATCATATCTTTAGATGATTCCAAGGGAAGAATTCAAGCGCTCATTGAAGCTAATTACCTTCCTAGTTATTTTTCTGAGATAGCTGAGAAGCTTAAGAAAATAATAATTAAGCCTGAACTCAAAAAAGGTACTTTCGTTGCAGGTGGAACTGATTTATTTGTCAATAGACAGACAGTTGATGATCCTGTGTTCTTGACTGAATTAGGATTTGATAAGATTTGGTCGGATGAAGGGTTTGTTTATGTTGGAGCAGCTGCAGATATAGAATCTATTCGCACATCTGAAGATTTGAATAATCTCTTTGATACCGCTAAACATTTCTCAAGGGTTTCAACTCTCCCTATAAGGCAACAAGCATCTATTGGTGGAAATGTTGTTAATGCTTCTCCGATTGGTGATCTTACTATCTATTTCCTTGCACTGGATGCAGATATCAGTTTACTATCTAATGGAACAAGTCGAATTATTAAACTCAAAGACCTATTCAAAGGGTATAAGATTCTTGATCTTAAGGAGAGGGAAATATTAGAATGGTTTAGAATTAAGAAGGAGAAGAAAATGCTCTCCTTTGAAAAAGTTGCTAAACGAATGTATATGGATATTGCCAGTGTTAATAGTGCATTATCATTAAAACTTGAAGATAACAAAATAAAGGAACCACATATGTCTGGAGGGGGAGTAGGACCAATTCCGATATATCTCGAAAAAGCTTGTGAGTTTCTTGAAAATAAAGAGATAACAGCTGAAGTTGTCAAAGAAGCTGCTCGAATTGCAAATACAGAAATCAGTCCAATTGATGATGTTCGAGGGAGTGCAAAATACAAGAGATTACTTCTCAGACAATTGATTTATGCTCATTTTGTGGAGCTATTTCCTGAATTGGAGGTGTCTCTATGAATGATCTAATTCCTCCCCATACAAAAGGAGAATCAATCTTCGTAGATGATATTCCTGAACCTAAGAACGTGCTCCATACAGCTGTTTTTGTTTCTAGTATTCCTCATGGTAAAATCAAGAAACTAGATATTCAGCCAGCTGTAGAGTATGAAGGGGTTGTCAAAGTTATCATTGCTAAGGATATTCCAGGAGAAAATCAACTTGGTAGAATTATTCAGGATGAAGAGCTTCTTGCTGAGAAATTGGTAGATTTTATTGGTCAACCTATTGCAGTTATTTATGCAGAAACAAAAGCTCAAGCTGAAAAAGCACAAGAACTAATTGTTGTTGAATTTGAAGAACTTCCAGGTATCTTCGATCCCAGAGAAGCAGCGAAGAAAGGTTCTTTGATTGCTCCTTCAAGGACTTTTACTTTAGGAGACATTGATTCAGTTTGGGAAAACTGTGAAACCATAGTTGAAGGAAGAGCAGATTCAGGAGGACAAGATCATGTCTATATGGAAACACAAGGTTGTTTAGCCATTCCTCAAGAAGAGGGAAGATTATTACTTTATTCTGCTACGCAAAATCCTTCAACTGTTCAAAGTACCGTAGCAGATATACTAGCCTATGATATGAACAATATTGAGGTTGATGTGAGAAGAATCGGTGGAGGATTTGGTGGTAAAGAAGACCAAGCCACTGCTTGGGCTGCTATATGCGCACTAGGAGCTTATTACACAAAGAGACCTGTCAAACTAGTTCTTGATAGACATGAAGACATGGTTGTAACAGGTAAACGTCATCCTTATTCAACGGATTATAAAATAGGGCTTGATAAAGAAGGTAAAATCCTAGCTTTTGAAGCAGATTATTATCAAAATGCTGGTGCTGCAGCAGATCTATCAACAGCTATACTTGGCAGAACACTATTTCATGCTACTAATGCCTACTTCATTCCCAATGTTCGTGTAACTGCATTTTCCTGCAAAACAAATCTTGTACCCTTCACAGCAATGAGAGGTTTTGGTGCTCCTCAAGCTATGTATGTTATGGAATGTGCAATTTCTCATATTGCAGATGAATCAGGTATTCCTGTTAGTGTCTTACAAGAGAAGAATCTGTTAGATGAAGGAGATCAATTTCCTTATGGGATGCAAGTTGAAAATGCAACTGCAAAAAGAAGTTTCTCACAAGTTTTACAAGACTCTAACTTCCAAGAACTAAAAAGAAATCAAGAAGAATTCAATAAAACAAGTAAGTTCATCAAGAAAGGAATTTCTGTAATGCCTGTCTGTTTTGGTATTTCATTTACTGCTACTTTTATGAATCAAGCTGGTGCTCTTGTGAATGTCTATTGGGATGGTAGTGTAGGAGTAAGTACTGGTGCAATTGAAATGGGTCAAGGAGTATATACAAAGATTAAGACAATTGCTGCTCGAGCTCTATCAATTAATCCAGAAAGAATTCGTATTGAAAGCACAAATACGACTCGTGTGATTAATACATCCCCAACCTCAGCGAGTAGTGGAGCCGACCTGAATGGAAAAGCAACTGAAATTGCTTGCAGGAAAATAATCGAACGCTTACTAAATGTTGCTTCGCAGAAATTAGGTGAAGGAACCATCGGTATAGAAAACGAGAAAATTTTCCTTGATGGAAAGAAAACAGATCTTTCATGGAAAGAGCTAGTTTGGGAAGCTTACATTAACCGAGTAAATCTTGCAGCTCAAGCTTACTATGCAACACCTGGAATACATTTTGATAATGAAAAAGAGAAGGGACAACCTTTTGCTTATCATGCATTTGGAACAGCTGTAACTGAAGTCACCGTTGATTGCTTAAGAGGTACCTATACTATGGATAAAGTTCATGTTGTTCATGATGCTGGTAAAAGTTTGAATTATCTGATTGATTTGGGTCAAGTTGAAGGAGGATTAGTTCAAGGAATGGGTTGGGTAACTCTTGAAGAATTAGTGTATGAGAATGGTAAATTAATTTCTGATGGACTTGCGACATACAAAGTACCAGACGTGCATTTTGCACCAGAAATTGAAACAAAGTTTCTAGAAGATGTTGAAAATCCATACGCAGTTCTGAAATCAAAAGCAATAGGAGAACCACCATTTATGTATGGAATAGGAGCTTACTTTGCTTTGAAGAATGCTGCACAAGCTTTCAACAAAGACAAAAAATGGTGTTTTTCAGCACCACTTACACCCGAGAAATTACTTCTCTATCTATATGAAGAGATTAAGGAAATAGATGTTTAGAATGAATGAAGAGAACTATTGGAAATCAACTTTTGCTGAATTAGAACAAGGAAAGAATGTCGTTCTAGTGTCCATAATCGAAAGAATAGGTTCTGCACCTAATGTACCTGGAGCAAAAATGTTCGTGATGGAAGATAGAGTCATGGGAACTGTTGGTGGAGGTAATTCTGAACACCAATTACTAGATCGAGCGCAAATACTGCTCTTAGAAGCCAAAGGTGCTCCAATAAAAGTTCATCTTGAACATATTAATGAAGGAGTCGAAGATAGTTCGGGGATGATTTGTTCCGGTTCACAGTCTTTTGCATTAGTTCCTGTTAAAGAAAAAGACAAATCAATAGTTAGAGAAATTATCAAATGTTTTACTGAAGCTCAGCCGGGTATTCTAACTATCAGCGAGAGAGGGTTAAATCTCGAATCTGGAAAAAATTTAGATAAGGATCAAATATACTTTGAAAAGGGAACTTCATGGACTTATCAGGAGAATGTGGGAATCAGGGATAGACTTTTCATAATAGGTGGAGGTCATGTTTCACTAGCGTTATCTTGTATCATGGAAATACTAGGTTTTCACATAACTGTCTATGATGATAGAGAAGAGCTTCCTACAATGAACGCAAATCTCTATGCACATGAAAAACATGTTATATCTTACGAGCAAATTACATCTTTCATTCCAGAAGGAAAAAACATCTACGTTACTATCATGACCTTCGGACATAAATCTGATGAACTAGTACTAGAAAAAATCATTTCAAAGAACTGTAGATATATTGGAATGTTAGCAAGTGCTTCAAAGAAAGAACAAGTATTTGAAAATCTAGAGAAAAAGGGGATTTCAAAATCACTTCTAGATCAGATTTACTCGCCAATTGGATTGAAGATTAAAAGTCACACACCTGAGGAAATTGCAATCAGTATTGCGGCTGAGATAATAAAAGTAAAAAATAGGGAGTAGTAGAGTATTTTGAAAAGAAATGTTCGAACACATTCTTCAAACAAACGAATTCGAAAATATTTTAGTTAATAGAGCTGAAGGATCCTGGATAAGGGATGTTGAAGGAAACAAATATCTGGATTGTACTTCTGGAGTTTGGTGCTTACATCTGGGACATAACCATCCAGAAATTATTCAAACAATAAAATGTCAATCAGAAAAACTGATTCATAGAAATAATAGATTTCTTGCTCCTATTACAATCGATTCAGCTGAAACAATTTTGAAATTTATTCCTGGTGCATTCGATAAAATAACGTTTCTAAATAGTGGCAGTGAAGCAGTAGAATTTGCTATTAACCTAGCAAAAAGAATTACAGGAAGAGATCATATTATCTCCTTACAAGATTCTTACTGTGGTGCATATGGAACTGCCAAATCTATTTCTTATACTTCAAATATTGAAGAGAAGCTTAAGATTCCTTATAGAACATGTGAAACTGATAATTGCGTTTGTTTAGAAGAATTGTTACCGTCATTAGATGGATTGTTCCAGGATGAATCTTTCTCTCCAGCTGCTTTCGTTCTTGAACCTATAATAGTTAGTGGAGGTATACATAAACCTTGCACAGAATATGTCAAAGAAGTAAGTAAAAGAGTTCGGAAAGCTGAAGGACTAATCATTGTAAATGAAGTGACAACTGGTTTTGGAAGATCAGGGAAGAAATTTGGTTTTATGCATTATGATATTGAACCAGATATTATTGCAATGGGTAAATCTCTTGGATCTGGTTATCCAGTAAGTGCAATTGCAACTTATGCTCAACTTGAAACTAGAATTCCTCAGGATCAGAGATACTATGTTCAGTCACATCAGCTAGATCCATTAGGAGCAGCTGTAGCTAAAACTTTTGTGGAGATTATAGAATCTGAGAACATAATAGAAGGAAGTCAAAAAACTATTCAACAATTATCAGAGTTTTTTAGTTCCTTTGAATATCCTTTTGTGAAAGAAATAAGATCTTTTGGGATGATTATTGGAATTCAAATACAACCATATCGAGATAAAACAAGTAAAGAAATAATCATTGCTATTAAAGATGAACTATTAAAAGAAGGAATAATGATAGGATTAAGTCTAGGAAAGGAACTTCTGCGGTTACTCCCACCATTGAACTTGAAGAAAGAAGAAATAGAATTTTTTATTGATAAAATGACTTTGGTATTTGAGAAGATAGAAAAAATATGAACTAGTTAAAACTAGTTCTGTTTAGGATTTTTCTTCCTGATTCTGGTGATTACAAAAAATAACACAGACGTAGTAACAATTAGACTTGAAATTATAACAAATTCATCTAAAGAGGGAATTTTGTACTCGACATATTCACAGTTTGAATGAGTGCTGTTTCTTATACCATCATTAGCGACAATCACAAAGAAATAGTAGTCTTGTGAGGGGAGGGTGTCTACATAAGAATTTGATCCAACTGTTGCTATAGGAGTTAACCCTTCAACTGTCCAGATATAAGAATTCGATCTATAAACATAGTATTCAATTGCACCATCTACACTATCCCATACTAAAGCAACACTACTTGAATCTGTAGGATTTGGTATGAGATGAGATAATTCTGGTGTTTCAAGTTCTGGAATTATCATATTGACATACTGACAGTTGGAAAGGGAACTATTACCTGCAAAATTCTCTGCAACAACAACATAGTAATTTAAACCTTCAGATGGTGAATTGTCGATATAACTACTAGATGAGGTGGTTGTGATTGGAGTAAGTTCTTCTACAGACACAATATAATCTGTAGAGTGATAAACATGGTATGCTGTTGCAAAATTTACTTCTCTCCAATTGAGATTTACAGAATCATTTTCAATTGGATTGGGAACAATGAATTCTAGTTCAGGAGCAGCAGGAGGACCTGACAGTACTTTGTAGAAGATATCATAATCTGAACCACCTGCTCCGTTGTAATTTGTTATGTCATCCCATGCTATATGGACATTATCATCAGTATCAATAGCTAGAGAAGGATAGAATGATAAACTCACACTTTCGGAGGAGATTACTTCAACCTGATCCCAAGAGGAGAAAGAATAATCACATCGTCTGTAAAAAATATCATTATCTCCTCCACTTCCTGCATAATTTGTCATATCCTGCCAGGTTATATGAATGTCACCCTTCAAATCAACTGCAAGAGAGGGATATTCCGAATTCATAGTGCTTGTTGTAGACACAACTTCTGTAAGAGTCCATGATGTGGAGGAAGTCCAACGCTTATAGAAAATGTCCAAGTCTGCTCCCGCTCCAAGATAATTTGACATATCTGCCCAAGCAATATGGATATTATCAAAGGAATTAATTACGAGAGATGGAGCATAAGAACTTCCAGAACTTTCCGTGGAAACAACATCAGTCATTGTCCAAGAGGAGTTAGAAGAAATCCATCTTTTGTAGAAAATATCCCAATCTGATCCTGCACTTGCATAATTTGTCATATCGTACCAAGCTATGTGGACATTTCCTGCTGGATCAACTGCCAGAGAAGGACTAGCAGAATTTTGAGTGCTTTCAGTCGAAACAACTTCAGTAATGGTCCATGAGGAGGAAACAAAATCTTTGCGTTTATAGAAAATATCATAGTCTGCTCCCGCTCCAGAATAGACACTGAGGTCATACCAAGTAACATGAATGTTCCCAAAATTATCAATGTCAAGAGAGGGAAATCCAGAAAAGTCTGTACTATCATTTGAAACAAGTTCAGTTGTAGTCCAAGTTTGTGTTAAAGCATTTCTAGATTTATAAAAAATCTGATGCTCGCTTAAGGTACCTGCAATCTCAACTCCTTCCCAAACAACATGTACGTTCCCTGAAGAATCAACTGCAAGTGCAGGAGCAGTAGATCCTCCTTGAGTAGCACTCTCCGTTGATACAACTTCTGTAATAGTCCATGAAGATAATGCCGTATCCCAACACTTGTAAAAAATATCTGATTCTGTTCCACTTCCAGCATAGTTAGTGATATCTTCCCAAACTATGTGAATATTACCTGCTGAATCAATAGCTATAGATGGATATTGAGAATGTGCAGTACTTTCTGTTGAGATAACTTCAGTTAAATTCCATTTCCTAATAGATTCATCTAATGATTTAGTGGTGTTTTGATCAAGAAAATCATCGACAAGGAAATTTGTTCCAATAATATTAAGAGAATAAACACCTATTAGAAGAACAATAATTAGTATGCTTAAACTCACAAATAATTTTGTTTTTTTCTTTTTCATAATATCAACCGTTTTTAGATTTAATTTAGATTAATTCTAACTAAATTTTATGAATCATGAACAATGAGTGTTGAAATTAAAAGCATTTTCCCTTTTTTTGGATTTTTACTGGATAAATTTTTCATTTTTTAATCGTTTTAATAAAAATTTTAAAAGAGCAATTTTCTTCAATTGCTTACTTTTAAGAAATAGATTTATAAACACCTAAATGATTCAAAGAATGTTTAAAATGAGTATTTCAGATACCGTACCACCTGCTGTTTCTGCACAAAGGAAAAGATTTGAGGCACTTGGAGTTGCAGTTAATAAAGCATCAAGCATTCGAGGATGGTTAGTAGCTTTATTTTATACAACTCTGATTTTTGGTCTGCCTTCACTTGCACTTCTAGCTGATCCTCTGAAAGATAGCGTTTCAATTACCTATCATATTCTTATTTACGGTTTTAGAGTTCTGATTATCGCTATGACTATCTTAATGGTTTCCCGAATAACAACAGAGATGTATACCGCAAAGAACGATCTAAATATGAAATTACAAGAAATCGGATACAAAGATCCAAAAACTAATTCTAAAGAAGAGACTCGATTTCTTTATAACAATGCCATATTTTCTCTTCTCAAAATTGTAATTCTGATTGGTTCTGCAGTAGGACTGTTCTTGATGGGTTCAAGGGACAATTATGGTTATATCATTGGTCATCAAATAATCTATGTTTTTATAATTTTCAGCTTAATCCTAACTGCAAAATTCTGGATTCCAAAGAAACCTGATTATTCTCCAAGATTAGGAGGAAGATTCATTATTCTAGTATTTTTACCTACCATTGTAATCTGGGGACTTGAGACAGTTTTTGATTTCTTCTCCATTCTTACTAATCCAAGGTTCCACTACAACATTCTGCAGATATCTTGGGGCATTATCTATCCTTTTGTATTTCTATTTCTACTAATTGCAGTTTTAATAACAACTAAAAAGACAAAAAGAGAAAAAATGAATCTGCAAGAAGCTAGACTAGCAGAATTCAAGAGAAAGGAAACTTTCATTCAGGAAAAAGGGAGATTTTCTCGAGCAAGATATGGTATGCAACGATTATGGAATAATTTTACTCAAGTTTTCGTTAGAGATAAGCAAAAACCAAAAGATTTGGATAAGACACCCAGCTTATTATTAGTTAGAGTTATATGGATTACATTGTTCATTACTTTCATTCCATTTGCTTTTATGATTCCTTGGAATCTATTTCCGCAAGATGGAATTCTAATAATTATGGCTTTGATGGTTAGTTACCAATATTCTATGATAAAGTATGAAAGAGATGAAATTGATGTCGTCTCTGAACCAGAAAAAGATGAGGAAATTGAACCACTTGCAATAAGAACAACAGATTTGATGAACACAACTATGAGAATAATTCTTCTCCCCACAGTCATTTTTATACTAGCTCAATATCTCATGAGCAGTGTTGTTACTAGTGGAGATCTTTCAACTCAAAATGAAATGATAACAATAGGATTTACATGGATCTCAGTTCTGTTAGTGATACCACTCTCCATTCAATTAATCTATCACTTAAATATTAACACGAAGGATAATAGATCAAATGATAACGTAAAGATGTTCCGTAAGAGCATCTTCTTCATACTAGGAATTGAATTATTGCTTCTTGTTGGAACTGTTGTTGGAAAGTATCTAGGACAAGCTTTAGGGTTTAATCTCTTCCCCCCATTAGCAATAATATTACAAGTGATATTTGTTACAGCTTTGATTATTATTCCGCTAGTCTACTTATATGTGATACCTAATTTAACTGACGAACAATTCCAAATTACAAGGATTATAACATATACACTTCTAGCACTTATCAATGTCGCAATTCTAGTGTTATTTGTAACAAACATACTTAGCTATTTTGGGATACTCAGTTTTATACTCTAAGTATTCCCTCTACTTCCTCTTTTTTATTATCCTAATTCTAGAAAAGAACTAGCTTTTTTCAGAGGTTCTTCCATCGTGGAATCAGCAAAATAATGAAATAAACCAGATTTGTTGGTGACACCAGCAGATTTACCTTTCTTATCCATTGAAAGAATGTGAATTACTCCTTCTTCATTGAGTTTTTTCAAATCTAATAATCCAATTTCTGCAGCTTTTTCTGGCTGGTGATTATTTTCAATTCTGTCTACAACTATTCGAGCTGTGGATAATCTTAAAGCTAATTCTCCAGTTCCTGTGCATGCTGCTCCTCCTTCATCTGAACAATAAATTCCTGCTCCAAAAATGGGAGAATCTCCTACTCTTCCTGGGAATTTCATTGCTAAACCAGAAGTGGAAACGCCTACTGCTAAATCCCCATTTTGATCTAAAGCTATTACATTTGTTGTTCCATGTTGCTCGAATTTTAATTTCTTGTACCATTCTATCACAGGATATTCTTCCATTACTTGCTTTAGATGAACATCAAATCTCATAAATAGTTCTCGAACAAGTTTTTGAGCTTCTTGAGGCATTTCAAGATCTTTTCCTTGTATTATGTTGTGGTAATTCCTCATGCCTAGTTCATCAATAATTTGTTCTTCTTTGAAACCTATAGCTTTAGCGAATCTTTCAGCTCCTTCTCCAACTAACATGGCATGGGGAGTTAATTCCATGACTTTTCGAGCGATAGAGATAGGATGACGGTAATTTTTAACAGCTGCAACAGCTCCAGCCTTCCTTGTTTTTCCATCCATAATAGATGCATCAAGTTCCACAATACCCATTAAATTTGGAAAACCATTGAAACCAACAGTGATATCAAAAGGATTGTTCTCTATTAGTTTGATTGATTCTTCAACAGCATCTAGAGCACTTCCTCCTTCTTTTAGAATTTTCAAACCTGTAGGTAATCCTAAGTTTGAATTTCTAGTACCACAGATAGCATAATCTACTGTCATTAAAGAAGCAAAGAAGAGAAGCAATAAAAAAATATCTCAAGATACTTCATTTTCAACCAGAATGTATAAAATGAGTTTAGTTAAACATATTCTGTCAATGTCACAGAATAAGGAATTCAAAACTTTGGGTTATGTAGCAGCGATTTTTGGAGGTTTATCCTTCGGTACAATTCCGATTCTTTCTGCCATATTACGGGATAATAATGTGTCCAGTTTAGAACAATCATCGATTAGGTTATTTTTTGGAGCAGCTATTGGAATTATATTCATACTTGTATTCTTTCTTTTCAGAAGAAAGGAACTGCGTCAAAGTTTGAATTTATCTACGCAACGTCCTTATTTAGTTCAAGGTTTCTTTTTGGCATTAATGATCGTTTTATACTTATCATCAATTTCTCTTGGGACTCCTGCAGGCGAAGCAGCTCTTCTAATACAGATTCATCCAATCATCACCCTAGTTTTGGGTAGCAGATTTCTTGGTGAAAAAATCACAAAAGCCAAGCTTATTTCGATATTACTAGCACTTGTCGGAATAATACTTTTGACAGAACCTTGGAATTGGGAATCATTTCTTCAGTCGATAGTAGGAGATTTGTTAATGATTTTATTAGGAATCCTGTATGCAGCGTATCTGTTAGTAAATAGATGGGGGACAAAATACACAGAACAAATATCTCCCACGATCTCTATTGGTTGGGTTCTTATTTGGGCTTTCATAATAGGTGTTCCTCTCCTACTTCTACTATCTCTATTTCCTTTATCACCACAAATTATTTCATTTTCAATTCAAAATATTATAGTACCCAAAGTAATAGGATATGGTTTTCTCTTGGCTTTCTTTGGAAGCCTAGTAACCTATGGTTTGATAATGGTCGCATCAAAATACATTGAGTCTTCTATTGTTTCAATTTTAGTATTATCTGAACCCATCGGAGCAATTATACTCGGAGCGATCGTTCTTGAAGAACCCATAACTCTCTTCTATGTGCTAGGGGGAATCGCTATAATCATTGCAGCAACAGTAATTTTTCTAACTTCAAGATTTAAGGAAAAGAAAACGGAAATTGAAATTGAAGAAATTGCATAAAAATATCTTTAAGAATAGCTCTGTTTCTTTTAATTTAACATGTCAGAATTCATGGTTGAAACGCATAATATGTCTAAATTCTTTAAGACAGTTAGTGCTGTGGATAATGTTAATCTTAGAATACCAAGAGGATCTATCTATGCTCTATTAGGTCCAAATGGTGCCGGAAAAACTACCTCTATTCGTATGCTTCTCGGTCTTCTAAGACCTACAGGAGGTCAGATACTTGTAAATGGTATTGATGTATCAGTTTCTCCTCAAGAGATAAGAGGGAAAATTGGTTTATTACCACAGTTTTCAGCAGCCTATTATGATCTTTCTCCAATAAAAAATATCAAGTTCATTTTAGAATTAAATGACGTTCCTTATGAAGATGTAAGTTCAAAACTTAACAATTATTTTCAGCGTTTAGAAATAACTCCTGATTTGCTGAATAAACCTTTTTCAAAGTTATCTGGGGGAGAACAAAGAGCTATTTGTTTTGTAATGGCTGCTATAACCAACAAAGAATTTCTCATATTAGATGAACCTACAACTGGCTTAGACATAGCTAGAGCTAAGTATATCAGATCTATCATCAAAGATCTTGTGGAAAAGGAAAATCGTACTGTCTTATTATCTTCACATATTGTATCAGATCTCGAAGAATTAGCAGAATATTGCGGGATACTGAAGAAAGGTAAGTTGGTGTTTCAAGGTAATAAGGAAGAAATTATCAACACTTATGCTCCAGAAACACAGGATTTTGAGGATGCAATTGTAGAAGCATTTAGATCACCTGTTGATGAGATAAACGTACCATTTGGAGGGAATTAGATGAAAGGTGATAGGAAAAATCTGAAACAGTTTAAGGCTATTCTCAAAAAAGATGTCTCCTTACTATTTCGTAAGAGAGTAGCTATTTTCGTATTTGGTGGTCCATTTATTCTTATGTTTATTCTACTCGGGATTCCTGCCTTATTTACTTCTCAGCAAGCTGTAGCTTTGCTAGTTTTTAATGAAGATATTGGATATAATCAAAATGAGATTGGTGAAGCTATCATAGGTAATCTGTCCATTTATTTTGCTTCAGATGGTGATATTGCAATTGAAGTAGTTGCTAATGTAACTGTAGTACAACAAACTGCAGGATTGGGATTGTATGTTCCTTCAAACTTCTCTCAACTAGCTTATGAAGGGATACCTATTATTTATACAGTTGATGCTACTCAATCACTTTTCTCGTCATCAACCTTCAACATCATCAATTCAATTGCTACAAAAGTTATGACTACTTTCTTAGCTAACAGAACAATAAATGATGTTCAGAATATTCAACTTCCTGCAGCAGCTCTTCCAGAAGAACTAATTCTTGGACCAAAAGCAGCTGCTCTTGCTATGCCTTTGAGCTACATGATTTTTCTTCTAATTGCACTTAATTCTGGTTCTTATTCTCTCATAGGATTTGCAAGAGAAAAAAGAATGCGAACAATGGAAACTCTACTCGCTTATTCATACAAACACAGCTTACTTGTAATCTCAAAAGTGATAACAGGTATAATTGCTTCACTTGGAACTACTCTTTCGTATTTTCTAGGAATACTTGTAGGAACACAATTAGGTGGTGAATCAAGCAGTGGGGAACTCTTTGAATTATTTGGGCTGAATATTGGCCAGTTAGGTGCTAGTGGTATAGTTATTAGTTTAGTTGTTGTTATTTTGGCATTGCTAATTTCTACATTAGTAACAATGGCTGTAGATTGTAATATGAAACGTGAAGCTTCAGAAAGAGTTAGTCCATTGATATCAATTGGACTGGCAATGTTCTTCTACTTCATAGTGATGATGAATCCACTTGGAATTTCTTCTGCTCTTATGATCAATCCATTTTATTGGTGTTATAGATTAGGTTTACTAATCATAGCTGGAAAATTCAACTATGAAGCGATCATCTTCCTTCTCTTAATAGCAGGATTAATTGCTGTTCTAATAATGGTCGCAACTAGGGGTATTCAGAAAGAGAAAAGCTTATACTTAGAATGATACTTCTAAATCATTCATTTTTATTTTCTATTCCTAAAATGAACTCTCTTACTTTTTTAGCAACATCTCTACCATGGGTGAGGTGGTAGTGTTCGACGTCTTCAAAAATCGCATTTGGAATTTCAGCAGCAATTTCTACACTCTCTTCATAAGAATGCATTTTGTCAGTTGAAGCAGCAATAATATATGTTGGAAATGTAATTATCGAATAATCTAAATTCGAGTTGTATTGAAAGAGACTCATTGCACACCTTTTCATTCTCTTTGGAACTCCAGTTTCCAGATTTCTTTTATTAAGATAATAAGTTCCTGAATCATTTTTCATATCAGTTCTGAAATGCTTAAGAACTAATTTAAGAAATGGAAGTAATGGATAATAAAGCCAAGAAGGAGCTATTGAGAAAAGAACCTTCATCCAACCTGAAAAGGCAAATGTTCGAGTTGGACTTATTAAAATTAGACCTTTAGGTTCATGAAACCCTAATTTCAGTGATTGAGCTGCCATTTCAGATCCAAATGAATCTCCAAATAAATAGAAACCATCTTCATCCAACTTATAGGTATCTACTACATTGTTGATGTCTCTTGCTAAAGTTTCCATTGAATAATCAATTTTACGTTTACTATATTTAGCTGAAAACTTTTCTCTTGATTCAATATGATAAACATCCCCAATTTGAGATAACTGATGATTCAGGTCAATCCAACCAAGCAAATGAGAACTTAAACCTGGTATCACAACTATATTTATTCTTGATTGTTTTTTCTGTTTAGGAATTTTGTATACTTTGAGAGATACACCTTCTTCTACTTCTACATATTCCATTTCAAGCCAAGGCAAAATATACCAATCTATTTTTTTTATGTTAGAGAAAGGTAGTTTTTCTAGCAGCTGATTTCGCATCTGCTAATAATTATCAAACATCCTACTTATAAAATTTTCAATTAGATATGAATACTAGAAATTTGTTATTGAATAGCTAGTTCAATTCCTCTCCAAATGAAGAATAATATCAAATCAAAAAGGAAAGCTACGCCAAAGCTGAGTAATGAGATTATGACAACATAGAAACTCTGTTTTCTGAAGACCTTAAGTCCATCATCAAGTTGATCATCGGTCGTAGGAGGAATTTTCTTAGGTTTGTATTTATTTCCATAAATCGCTAATACACTTGCAATTACAACACCCAGTATACTGATAAGGATATCAACTGGTTCATGAGCATTTCTAGAAAATCTCCATATGTCATAAATCGCAACAGAAGCAAGGAACGATACACCGGCTATTAAAGGGATTATATATAGAAATTTTAGAATTTCCCAGAATGATTGGACACTTCCTTTACATACAGGACAATTGAGCTCTTCATCTATAAATTTCTTAGTTGTAAAGCGAAGAAAGAACACTCGTTTTTCACAGTTATTGCAGAAGTGGCTTCGATGTAGAAATCTCATTGCAATTGCTATTCTTGGTAAGTGTTAAAACTGTTTCGAAGATTACCTTAGGTTGTACTTCTTCGGTTCTCACCTTTCCTGGAAAGTAGTAATGTAGGGATAGCTGCCACCATTCTTGCAGCAGCCATAGCTAGAAGAAATGTTCGAGCAGCTGTGCTGAATTCCATGTTATTTAACATAGAATTGAAAATTATACCACTTGTGAATGATCCAGTAAATGTACAAATCCCCAAAATAATGTTGTAAACACCAGTATAAATTCCTCTCTTCTCTGGTCCTGCAAGAAATAATATCTCTGAATTTAATGATACTATGGCGATACCATTTCCCATTCCACCAAAAAAATTCGCTATTAGAATGATATACCAAATATTAACAAATGCAAAAACTAGTGGCACGGTACTTAATATGACGAATCCCAGAAATGCAGTAAATCTTCTACCAATTCTGTCAGCAATTTTTCCTGATAACCATTGTCCACCTGCACTTGAAATCGCAAAAACAACAGAGAGTAGAGCAATTTGAAAATTCGTTGGATTAACACTTTTAATTACAAAGGGTGTTATTGGCCATAAGAAACTCATTATAAACCACCAAATGGTTGTTGAAAGAGCCAAATAAAGAAAATTTTTGTCCTTTAAGGTTTGAAAGAAAGAACCGTTTTTTTTATCATTTTTAGATTTATTTGTTTCATGCAAAAGCACAACTACAATTGCAGCAATAGCAAAAACAAATGCTCCAATGAAGATCATAATTCTATATTTATCAACTATTCCCCAAGGGACTTTGTCTATATGCTTGAGTATAACAAGGTTTGTTATTTTAGATGTGTTATAATTAAATATATCAAAAGGAACATGATTCATTAATTTTCCTGGCAAGAAATCTGTTATAGATCCGAAAATAAGTAAGATTAAAGATGAACCTATTGTTCCTATCATACTCATTCTACTAATTAATTTAGTTCTAGTTTTTTCAGTACTAATATCTCCTAGCAATGCATTCCAAGCTGGAATTACCATACTTATTCCGATGGAATAAATTGCGATTATTATCATGAATACTAGAGGTGAGGTCATGAAGGCTAGTATGCATGTTGTAATTGTAGCTATTAGAAATCCAAGAAGTAAAATAATCTTCCTACCAAGTTTATCAGATGCTTTCCCAAAAACTCCTTGTAACAAAGCAGAACCGAGATTTTGTATTGCAGTAATAAAAGACATTTGAATTGTAGAAGCACCTATACCTACTGCT
>JAEOTK010000136.1 GCA_016839875.1 Candidatus Heimdallarchaeota archaeon | reverse complement strand
TCTTTCCTCTATTCAATTTAGGACCAGCTTTCCAGTAATTTTCAAATTCAAATGTTGCAGGTGATATAATATGAATGCTATGATGATTTTCTTTTGCTTTCTTAGTTCTGAATGAGTCATCGTGTAGAGTGTTAAATTTTGCTACTATACTATTTCTTTCAGGATTATTTGGTATACTTAATTCCGAAATATCATTGGTATTGATAAAAAGGACATCAGTTCCATCAAATCCAAATTCAGCAGGATTAAGATCTGTTACAATAGATACAGAAAACCAAGAATCTTCTATGTCCGTTTCAACAATTTTATTCTTTAGATCCATTGGAATTAAAATTGGATCAACAAGTTGATAGTAGATCTGTTTTGCATCAATTGCAGCAACAACATTCTTTGAGAAGTATTTTGATTTATCTTCTAGTACTACTCCTTTAACCCTTTTCTCGTCGACAATGATTTTGTTAACTTTTTTTGAATAGATGATTTTACCGCCATTCTCCTTCACAGCTTTTACTAGTGCGTTAGATATGTTTTGTGCTCCTCCTTTTGGACTATAAGCTGAACCTGACATTCCAAAAGCTAAGAAAGCTAGAAGAGCTATAGCTTTTGCATCTTCACTCGGAACAATATGAAGCGCAGCTCGTAAGTCCTCATATTCGTCTTCAGGGAATATTTCTAGAAGAAGATCCTTCAATTTCATCTCACTGAATTTCATCATATTTCTTGCTTTGGAAAGCATCTGAACTCCTGTATTGATTTTTCCAAAAACAGATTGTAATTCAGGACTATCTGTTGGCATCTGATTCATCTCTTCTTGCAATAAAACAGATAATTCAATTAATTCATTTAGAGAAGATTCTTTTACATTGGGAAATGATCTACGAACTGATTTCACAAATAGATCTCTATCTGACATAAGAATATCAACATATTTAGTTGGTCCAAGAATGCGATAAACAGATCTAAGTTTAATGAATTCTATTGGTTCAACTCCAAATTCAAGTAAGAGATTATTGAAAGCATTGCCATCAATTATCCAGTGAGCTCCAGGATCAAAGATTAATCCTCTTCGAATATAGGAACAGCAATATCCTCCAGGTCGTTTATTCTGCTCAATAACTAAGATACTCTTGCCTGCTTTTGCAAGATGAGCTGCACAAGATAACCCAGAAACGCCTGCTCCTATGATTATGGCATCATATTCGTCAGAGGACATACAAATACTAAGAGCGACAGATACTATTTATTTTATACCTTAGAGGTCAAAGAGACGATTCTTAGGTATTGTAACAGAATATCCGCCTTCAACGTGCTTGCTCCGTAATTTAAAAATATTATACCCTATACCATAACAAAGAACTTTGGGATATGGTTTAATCCTAATGAAGACATAATCTTCTATTTCTTCAGGTTCAAGATTTTTAGTTATCATATTTAGTATTCGTTTTTGAGAAAAAATGTCTAATACACCTTCACTATAGAAATCAATTACTTCAGCTTTTCCTTTGAATGTAACAGTATTAGCGGGAACAAATCTTAACCAGTAATGAGGAAAAGTTATCATGAATGATACTTGAGGATTATTCCTAATATTCTTGGTTTTCTTATATGTCTTAGACGTAGCTATATACAATGCAAATTTTGATGATTGAGGAGAAACTCCATACAGGACTGCAGTAGTGTGAGGAGTTCCGTCATTATTAATTGTATTTAAGACACCAAAAGTTTTCTTCCTAATTTCGTCTTCAACATAATTAAAAGTGAATTGTTGTGCTTTCATGTTATTTACCTGGTCGAGTTGATAATAACTTCGACAATTATAAAACTAGCTAAATAGAATGTTGAAAACTTAGAAAAAGAAAAAAGGAGGTGGAAATATTATCAGTTAATAGTTCCAAACATCAGTAATGATTGTGAGATTGCCTTATCTTTTTGCTCTTTAACTTGATGAGCAACAGTTTTTTGATGGATTTTTCTGTTAGTAGTTGATAATTTTGGAGCTTTGATTGTTGATCTAACTCTTCTGATAATAT
>JAEOTK010000135.1 GCA_016839875.1 Candidatus Heimdallarchaeota archaeon | reverse complement strand
GTTTGGAAAATGTTGAAGTAAGGATACCTGTATTTGAAATAGCATCAGGTCCGGTTAGACCTTTAACCAACTCTGATAATCCTGGTAATTTATATATAGCAGAAATGACACTTAGTGTGAGTAATCTAAATCCTTCAGCTCCTTACGATAATCCTTGGTCAGCTATGACAAAATTTGGTGAGCAATTATACTTCAATCTGTATAAAATTACCTTCTCGAACGAAACATCTACCCCTACACGAACTAGTTCCTTCTTCAGTGCGACATTGCTTGCATTCCTTCCTGTTATCTGGATACTAACTATACGAAAAAGGAAACTAAAGAAGTAACGATACGAATTTGAGAACGTTTATATTGGTTTCTGCAACATTTAAAAGATGAATTAATTAGTATAATTACCATTTCCCCCAACTAAGAATTGATGAGAATGAAAAAAGAGAGTGTCAATTTACTTTTAATACTTATTCTATCATGCATAGTATCAACCTCTATAAATGAGTCAAGAAGCTCTACTGGAGAAATGAACCTCTCTTCTTCTAATCCACAAATAGATAATCAAATACAAGAGATAATGAATCAAGTACAGATTCCAGCAGATCAGATAACTCTTTCAACAAACATGAAACAAAACAAAGTTGAGTCCTTAGGTGATCAGGAAACTTTCTGGGTTTATAACTCAAATACAGGGGATTATTACCAAGTAACGGCAGAATTGCTTTCCGAAGGCCAGTACTGCTATATTTATATGGATCTAACCTCAATTTCTGCATTAGGTTTAACAGAAGCAACTGAAAGAAGTAACAGATATTCAGCGGAATTTGATTCTATTATGTATCCAACTAATCTAGAGTTAGTCGGTCATCCTGATGGTTTGATAGGAGATGTCGATGGCGATCCAAAAATCTCTGTCCTATTTACCCCAGCATCATATAATGGAGCATATTTCTTCAAAGATGATGATCCAACACACCCCTATTCGAATATGCGAGAAATGATTTATATCCATCCATATTTGAGTGAACAAAGAATTCTTAGTAATTTAGTACATGAACTAAATCATTTGATATGGTTTAATCACGAGCAGGATGAAGCGATTATAGTTCTTGAAGGAACAGCCGAATACTCGAGATACAAAGCTGGGTATCTTAATAATGAATCATTTATCTCAGCGGGTATTGCTGCTGATTATAATCTTACAACTGAATCAGATTACTTCAAAGCATATCCAGAATCATCACTTCTCTACTGGGAATATGATGAATATAATCGCAATGTTGCGTCATATGGTCGTTCTTACATGTTTATGCTTTACTTGAGTGAAAGGTTTGGTGAAGGATTTTTAACTGATTTAGTTACAATTGAAGAAGATGGTCCAGCTGGAATAGAAAAAGCATTACAAAACAGAGGTTTGAGCATTTCTTTCAATGAAATCTTTCTTGACTTCATAACTGCATGTACGATTGATTTAGAAGAATTCGCTGATGGAAGGTATGGTTATCAAACAGCTGAGTTCAAGATTGGAGCTGTGGATTATTTCTCACAACTTCCATACAATATTACTGATAGGAAATATAATTTGTATGGTTTCAGAGTGTGTAACATAATTTCTCCACCAAATGAATTCACTGTGAAAATAACTAATCCCAAACCTGATGCACTAGGAATATCTGCAGCTATAAATGATAAAAATGGATGGAACATAACACAAACTGTTTCCTTTAGCGAAAATGGAGATGAACTTTATCTTTATTTCACAGGTGATGAAATTGATTATGCATATATTATTACTAGTATAATCAATACGAATACTCCAGATGCACCAAGTTTTGCTAATCCTAGCTTAACCGCACCCTATCAATACCTAACCTTGTCAATCCTTGATGGACATATTACACCTACAATTACTGAAAAAGCTAATCTAAAACTCATCTATATTGGCTTATGTATTATTATATCTACAATTACTATTAGACGTTTAAGAATCAAAGTCTAAATTTGGTAGCCTATTCCACTTCGAGTTTCTCCTTAACTACATCATAAGTTCGTTTTTTTGACTCTTCAAAGAGCATCTCGAAGTTTTCATAAGGTTCAAACTCCATCATCGGAAAATCTTCAACCGTTTCCAGATCCTCTTTTTTTCCTCCTCTCTGAATATACTTCTCCATCCAATCAACACATCTTTCCATATATTCCAACTGATTTCTTAGCTCTCCTATATCGGATAGAGGTCCATGTCCAGGAACAATAACCTTCGGATTGAGGTCTATCATTTGCTTATATGCTTTAATCCATGCATAAACATTAGTTGTACCATCACCAAAATATGGAACTTCTTCTGCAAACAATAAATCCCCCGCGATCAATACTTCTTCCTCAAGGATAAAAACAAAGCTGCTTCCATCTGTATGACCGTTAGTCTGGATAATCTCTAAGGTTAGATTATCATCCGAAATAGTATAACTATCAACAAAAGTTTTGTTTGGAAGTACGATCTTCAAATTACTAAAATTCACAGGATCTCTCTCCTTGATTCGTTTTACAGCTTCTTCCGTCCAGTAATTCTTGAGTATTTTATGAACAGGTTTTGCTGAGATTATTTCACAGTCTTCAAAATACTGATTCCCTAAGACATGATCTCCATGATGATGTGTAATAATGAGATATTTGACCGATAAACCAGTAATCTTTTCAGCTTTCTCCCTTGCTTCTTTGATGACTTCTGGAAAATACCCTGAATCTACAAAAACCAGCATATCTTTCATTCTAACAAAAGCTACATGACCAAAAGTCTCTCCTTTGGTATGTGCCCAAACAGAATTAGAAATTTTTTCAAACTCGAACATGATAAACAAAAATATTTCATTCAAATACTTATATGGATTATGAACAAATTATGAAATTCTTTATTATTTTTCTATCCTATTAAGAAATTCTAGTACGTGTGGTAGAACTAATCCTTTTTCACCATAGACTTGTTGATGGTTTCTTCCTGGGAAGAAAATTGTTTTAGCATCCTTCATCTTCTTACTAATCTCTTCAAGATGAGGGTATGGATCCCAGTCATCCAATTCTCCAGCATAAAGAAGGAAAGGTATATCTAGCTCTGGAAGGTGTTCATCTGCTTTTCTGAATAAATCCTCACTATTTATCCAAGCATTTATTGTTTCGAAATCCATTTTTCTTACTGCTTCTTCGAACTCAGGTGTTGTATCTTGACCTAGATATTTCACATAATCAATAAATCCTTCTGGTCCTCTTTTACAATATTCTCGAAGTATCCTTTCCCTTTCCAAATCCCTCTCTACAAATCCTTGAGGATACATTCCTCCAATGATAAAGCTATGAAAACGTTCTGGATAATCGCGAGATAAACAGAAAGCTAGATATCCACCTAGTGAATATCCCCAACAATGTGCTTTTTCTATTCCCAAATCATCTAGAACAGCTATAATATCTGAAGTAAAATTTCTAGATGAATATGATTTTGAATCATGAGGTTTATCACTTTGTCCATGCCCTCGGAGATCTGGGAGAATTAATTGATAATCACTTTTTAATGAATTAATAACATCTGCAATATGCCATTCTTGGTGACTACCAAATCCACCATGGATTAGAACAATTGATGATCCTTGCCCCTCAACTACATAATGGATTTTTATTCCTTCATTTTCTACAAATGGCATAGAGAGAAGAGTATCACAGACCTTCTTAAATGTAATTAATCAGAAATTTAGGATTCTTCTGTGCTTAACTTTTCTATAATAGTGTTTGAGTCACTATCACTTAAATATAATCAAACGTATACAATATGATAGAGCAATCAAGTGTTAAAAATGAAAAAAACAATCAAATACTTCTTTAGCATTATATTTGTTCTAATCTTCTGTTCTACTCTAATCGTTGTAAATGTAGAAGGAAATAACGAAATTCCACCTAGATGGGAGTATGTTGCACCTGAAGCTGACTATCTTACATTAGATGGCGGTTTATCTCAGTGGTCTGATATCGATCCTGTGACAATAATTTTAGAAAATATGAGTAGGACTGGTGAGTCATTGCTAATGTTAGCATATTTTGCATTTAATGATTCAAAACTATATATTGGTCTCTACATTCCTAAACAAGGTGTTACAATTTATGGGATAGAGATTATATTCATTGGTAATAACGGTGTCTTCGATGGTGTAATTGTAGATTCGGAATTGCATGAAGCAAGAGATGTAGCTTATGTTAACTCAACTCATGTTGCTTTTGATACTGATCTTGGAGGTTATGAAAATGTCAATGTTCAGCAAACTGATGTGGGTGAAGATGAATTCTATATGATTATTGATGATATTAGGTATCCTGAAAGTGATTTAGATTCTGAATGGGAGTTTGACGATGGAGATTCAGTAGCTGTGGTTTTTCAAGCTTGGGTTAGCAAGGAAAAAGATTTGACAAACAGACCTAATTTTAGCACATATGTTAATAACTTCAATTACCTTAGATTATCCATTAAATATGATACAGGATTACCAATCGAGTTAAAGTATCCTTTTGAAATGAGTAAGTTATCTGGTGTAGAATTCAACTCTTATTACAGATCTAAACTTGAGTATGTACTGGATGGCAAGAAAGATGAGGCGATGTGGAAAGGTGTACCTTCATATCCTGTTATAACTGTATTAATGTGTAAAACAGCTGCTGGTTCATTACTAAATTCCGATGATCCTAAAACCAAAAAGGTGAACTGTTCATTTGTCCATGATAACACTAATTTACTAATTCATTTAGAAATTCAACAAGAAGAGGGAGATACCAGTCTTAGCGATTTACTTCTATTTTTTGGGAAAGAACCTAATAGCCTTGAATGTTTCTCATCAGATACTTTAGTTTGTAGAGTAAATCCTTATGGAACTCACTATGCTTTTACTACCAATAAAGCTAATGTTTCTCTTCCTGGAATAATCCCACAATCAGATTCCAGCGGTATAATCTTCTTCAATGTATCTTCTTGGGATGATGCTTCTGGGCATTTTGATCTCTATGAAGTTGAATGTAGTCCTTTTGTTGTATTACCAACAGCTACATCTATTGAAATACTCTTACCTCTCTTTCGAACTGAAGAAGAAGGTGGAGAAATCCATTTTCTAAATATAGAAGATCCTCAACTATATGTTGATGGAATCAAACCTTTTTCAAGTGATGAGTCTATGGCTGGGGAAGAAGCTGAACCCTATGGAGTAGTAGAAATAATCGAAGATCAAATAAAATTCATTATACACAAGATAAATTTCACTAAAGAAACAGAAGAAACTACAGAAACAGAATTTGAGCTTGTTAATACATTAGTAATAATTTCCCTCTTCATAGGTGTAGAAGCGATTCTAATAAAAAAATCAAGAAAAAGAGTAATCTAATACATGTAATCACTTCTTGATAAATTCAAAGACTTAAATCTACTGTCTTGTAGTTGACTATTCACTCTTAGTTTTTTTGAAGATGTCTTTTGTCCATACTACTGCTTTAGATTCCCTATTTGCAATTCCAATTATTGCTCCAAGTAAGATAAGTCCCACAACTAGTAAGAATAATAATCCTAGTCCAACTGCTGCACTTGCACTAATCCATATAGGAGAAAATACCCATAACCATTTCCAATCAATTACTTGAGTTAGTTTCAATATAAGGAATATAATCCAAAGAAGTGTTACTGTTCCCATTCCACCGCTGGAGCTTTTACGTCCTTTTTTATTAGTCATCATATAATTTCTGGTAGAATGAGTATAAATTGCTTTGCCTTTACAGATGTTATGCTAAATGCTTAAAATATCTCCTAATCTTGATAGTACTTGATGACTGAAATGAAGAATAGTTCCGATAAATCAACTAATCTATTACCAAAATCACATTCTCAACCAATTTATAAGCTGACTGTAAAAGACTGGTTTATTCCTATGCGAGATGGGATTAAACTCTTTGCGAAAGCTTGGCATCCGGAAGGAAATGGACCTTTTCCTGCAGTGATAAATTATGATCCTTATCGATCATCTGATTGGCGAACTATTGCTAGAGGAAACTATTTTCATTTCCTTGCTAGACATGGTTATGTTGTTCTCCATGTTGGTGTCCGTGGAACAGATGGATCTGAGGGAGTGGTTACAGATGAGTATCCTCTCCAAGAACAATTAGATGGTTACGATGCTGTTGAATGGGTAGCAGCTCAACCTTGGTGTAATGGAAATGTTGGTATGATGGGTACCTCTTATCCAGCTTTTACTGCTATCCAAGTTGCTATGCATCAACCTCCTCACCTAAAAGCCATTATTCCTCTGTATGGAACAGATGATAGGTATACTGACGATGTCCATTATCTTGGTGGAGCATTGAAATCTCTAGATGATTTTGCAGGTTGGGCAACAATGATGGTTTCTATGAACGCATTACCTCCTCCTCACTATATTGGTGAAAATTATGATAAGATCTGGAATGAACATCTTGAAGGCAATCTTCCATATCAATTCAATTGGTTTGAACATCAGACGAATGATTCTTATTGGAGACCAGCTTCTCTACGTCCAAATTTCGATCTCATCAAATGCCCCGTATTAATCGTAGGAGCATGGCTTGATTATTACCGTAATTGTGCACTTCGTATGTTTGAACATTTAACAGTTCCAAAGAAATTGTTAATGGGTCCATGGGGACATGTTTTTCCTGATTGGGGTTATCCTGGACAACCTATAAACTTCATGCCACAAATAGTTCGTTGGTTTGACCATTGGTTAAAGGGAATAGATACTGGTATTTTAGATGAACCTAGTTTCACAGTTTTCATGCGTGAATCTAGTGGTCGAAAATCAAGCTCTAAACCTTCCTCAGGCTATTGGAGAGCTATTCACACGTGGCCATTTGAGGATGCTTATGAAGACACTTACTTCTTAAGTTCACAAGGAAAGCTACGGAAAGAAGTAACTGACAAAGGTAGTGATACTTACCCTTACAATGTTAGTGTTGGAATGGGTCATCCAACTTGGAATGAGTCATTTGCCACAGTGGATGATAAAGCTCGAGAACTTGATGAAGCTAATTCCATTCATTATATTTCAGATCCTCTATCTGAGAAAGTAGAAATTATAGGTCGTCCTCGACTCAAACTAACTTTCAGTGCTACAGCCCCTATTGTTAATGTGATTGCGAAGTTATTCGATATTGCTCCAGATGGTTCGGCTGATCTTGTTACTTGGGGAGTTCTGAATGTTACTCACAGAGAATCTCATACTGAACCTGAGCCTTTAACTCCCAAAGAAAAAGTAAAACTGAATATTGAACTTGATGCTACATCATGGGTTTTCAAACCAAGTCATATACTTAAGTTATCAATAGCTGGTTCTGATTTTCCAAATGTGTGGCCTTCACCTTATCTGGCAGATAATGCTATCTGGTGGGGAGAGGATTACAATTCATGCTTGGTTTTACCTATTGTACCTAAAGGTTCTCAAGAAGAAGCTCCAGTATTTGGTGATATTGTTATGCCTTTAGATCGTTACGTTATGAATTATGATCCTGTCAAAGCAAATGTAATTCATGATTCACAAGAAGGAAAGACTACTGTGAATTTCAGCACTAGAGAAGAAGGGGAAATCCCAGAAGACGGAGTAAAATTTGTATATGAAACTGATTCAGCTTTTACTGTCTCTGAAAAGAATCCTGCTCATGCAGTACTAAACACTACACATGATATGCAAACACTATCAAAGAACACCATTAATCGAGCACTTACTGAAGCTAAACTTGAGAGTAACGAAAACGAATTTGACATTAGCTATACGTTGACTGTATCCGTAAATGATGTGGAAAAACATATTCAGAAATGGAAGCGTACATATCAAAGAGATCTGGTTTAAGTAACATGTCTTTTTGCATAGCTATTTAAGCAGGTTTTTCTGTATTCTAGCAGATTAAAATGACCAAAGCAATAGTTCTATACAATTCCCGTGGTGGAAACACTAGAAATGTAGCTATGAAAATAGCTGAAGGACTTGGAGTCGAATGCAGAGACAATAAAAACATTCCTGAGAATATTGAAGAATTCGATTTATTAGTGCTAGGTACATGGCCTATGATGTTCAAAGTCAGTTCAGCTGGTAGAAGATGGTTAAAAAAATTTAGTAAAAGGAATCTTAATGGAAAGAAAATTGCTCTTTTTTTCACAAGCGCTGGTCCAGATGAAGATATGCCCAAAGCAGAAGATACTAGAAAGATCAAAGAGATGGTTTTCGAAACAATGGAGAATATAATTAGCAAGAATAATGATGTAACTATTCTTGAAGAGCGCTTCTATTGTAAAGGTGCTCTTCGAATGATGGGTAAGATAACAGCCAATGAAGGTCATCCAACAGAAGAAGAATTAACTAAAGCAAAAGAATTTGGAGAAATGCTAAAATCCAAATCTGAAGTAAGCTAAAATAAATAAATTGCATAGGGGAATTTCTTGCAATGGACATTAGTGATTTCTCTAGGGATATCTCTATCGATAACAATTCAGACACATGTGTTTTTCTCTTTCATGGATTATCTAGCACTGCTTTCGAACTGAAGTATTGGGTAGAGAAAATAGCTGAACTTAAAGTTGATGTCAAAGCTCCTCTTCTCCCATATCATGGTGTTAATTCGGAGTTGCTCTGTAGAGTTAAATCAGCTGATGAATTCTATGATTGGGGAAAGAAATACATCGATGAACTAAAACAGAACTATC
>JAEOTK010000134.1 GCA_016839875.1 Candidatus Heimdallarchaeota archaeon | reverse complement strand
ATTGATACCAGTAATAATGCTCTTGAAGCAATTATTCATCTTGATAAAGTTCCTATTCGAGTTACTTTTAGCCCTGACAGCAAGTATGCTTTTATTCCGAATCGTGAAGGCGGAACACTTTCTGTTGTTCTTGTTGAAACTCATCGAGAAATAAAACGCATCCCAGTGGGTTTATGGGCTGGTGGAACTGTTTTCAATGCCGATGGTTCTCTTTGCTTTGTTGCTAACAACAAAACTAATGATGTCTCGGTTATTGATGTGAAATCTTTGAAAGTTATTGATACAATTGATGTTGGTCTTCACCCAGATGGCATGGCTTTTTGTAGAGTTAAGGAATGATTGCTCTTAATTAGTTAGTTAGGTGTTACTGAAATGGTTGACAAAATAATAATTGATCGTGATGAATGCTCTGGGTGCGAGGCTTGTATCGAAATTTGTCCTCGAGATTGTTTTCATCTTGATCCTAAAAATAAATCTGTTTACACTTCCACTCGTTGTCGTGATTGTTATCATTGCATCGCTATTTGCCCAGAAGATGCTCTCAGTCATAGAGATATCCCAGCAGAAGACTTTCCACTTATAGCTGACAGTTTGAAGTTGGATTACAAAGATGCTAATCAAACCTATCACTTCTTAAAATCCATTCGTAGCACTAGAAAATTCTTGGATAAACCAATTGAAAAAGAAATTCTGGAAAAACTAGTTGACGTAACTAGATATGCTCCTACAGGACATCATTCCCAGAATGTAGAAATGACACTAATCTCTGATCCAATAACAATTCAAGAAATAAAAGATGTCAGTGCTGAGACGATTGTTTCTTTTCTTAAAAAGATCGATAACCCTTTTCTCCGCTTCTTTGCCAAGTTAGTTGGGAAAGGTAAAACAATCAAGAAAGCACAAAAAACTCGCCATAGATTCGTTAGAATGTATGAAGGCTTCCAAGAAGGAACTGATTATCTTTTCCATGGTGCCCCGACGGTTTTTGTTTTTCATTCAAACAAGGATGGAACTACTCCAGAAGATAATTGCAATATTGCTGCCACTTACCTCAGTGTTTTAGCAAATAATTTTGGGCTTGGCACTTGCTTTGTAGGTTACTTAACTTACTATGCCAAGTATAATCCGAAACTGCGTGATATCCTAAAAATTCCTAAAGATAATCAAATTTATCAAGTATTAATTGTTGGTTACCCGGCACACGAGTTTCGTACATTTGTCTCGAGAGCCCAACCAAAAGTACATTGGATATAAGGAAATTAATCGTGAGTATAATGACAGACCTAAAGAAATTCCTCGAAGAAAACAAAGAGAAAATCCATGATTTATTGAATCATCTGTGGCATACTATCGAACGTATTGCTATTCGCTTAGAAGATAAAATTCCTGATATTGATTTAGATAATTCTCATGGAAATTTCATTGAATTAGCTGATGGGTGGGTTGAATCTTATTATGCAAATCCAAGTATTAGCTTTCCATTTGGGGAAATTGGCTATTCATTAGATGGGTTGTTCTGTGTGTTTTCCATAAATTCAACCAAAGTCGATGAGAAGCTTATAGTTAAAATAACCGAGCTCTTTCAAGAAAATGAGTCAATCACTTGTCAGATTTATGGCGGAGACGACTGTTTCACAACTTTTTATCATTCAAAAGAGGTAAGCGATTTTGATGAGTTGTTGAAATCCATAAAGAAATCTAAAGAAAGTGTTTTACAACTTGAAATTAATGTTGCTGCTTTCTCTGAAGAGGAAATTATGGAGTCATTCATAGAATCAATATATGTTCTCTACCAATTTCTAGACGCTAACAAGATTCTAGAAAAATTGCCCATTTATGAAGCAGAGGATTAGGATCTAGAACCTAAAAGTTTCTTTGATCTATTCCTTTCTGTATTATTTCTTCAGAGCGTTTCTTCTGTGCAATAATGGCATCACGAAAGACTGCTTGTTCCACTGAATGATGCCCCAAGTGCATATAGTTGAAAGTTAATCCTATATCAAAAAGTGGATACATGAGTGCTTTAACAAAGACCATTATTAAGAGAATTTTATCTGACCAACCACTATAGATATTGGTTAAGTAGAGAGTTAATCCCCAGGGGATGAGGAGTCCAAGTATTAAGAAAATAATGAAAGTAAAGGTTACTCGATAATAATTTCTTCGGGCAGAAAACCGCCAGGATGTTTGTAGTGCTGCTCCTACATGTAAATTATCTTTGCACATTCCAGCAATATAGAGTGATGATCTACTGTAGAAAATTAAAGGAATCACTATCGAGAAGATAACAAACATCCACCCAAAAACATATGCGTACAGGTAAGTGTGTCCTTGTAAAATAATCCCGAGAATGATCAACATAGCTGGAAAAGCAATTAATGCTCCAATAAAAGCCAAGAACACTAGTAATTCTTTTGTTTTTCTTATACTTCTACTGATGCTCCAGAAAACGTTGGTTTTACCTTCATCTATTGTTTTCCAAGCCATATTTGAGATGATGGTACTTCTATACAAGAAAATCAAAATGGTTGGGAGAGCTAAAATATAAAATAAGGATTGAAAATTCTCTTCTATATCAGCATCCCCTCTAAATTCTAAGACAGCCCCAAGAGCTGGACCATTAAATGCTGGTTGTACAGTAATGTCTAGTTGAACTAGAAGTGAGACACCATAAACTATAAATTCAGTAATTAATGCGACTAAGAAAAATTTGAGAAACTGCTTGCCATAAACAATAAATGGTTTATACAGAAGCTCGACAAATTTTACTTTTTTATAGCTTATCCAACTCTTTGATTCTTCTTCTTCCATATCTACTAATCACTACTCACTGATAACTCTAAACTAAGGTGGCATGACTCAAATATAAAAAGAATACAATAAATCTCGTAAAAAGAAAAATCGTCTTCTAAATAAAGTAACTCTGAACCAAATACACAGGTAGCGGGGTACAGACTATGCCAACGATGAAACCTAAAGCTAAGTAGACGTTCTTTGACCAGTGAACTTTCGAAACATCATCCGTTGAGCCAGGATGACCTCCAAAACTCATAACAAGTAACAATATACCCATGTATCTAGTGAAGGGATTGAGCGTAAGCAATAAAGCAACTACTAAGGATATTATCCGGTGGGGAAGATCACCAAAGATTGCTCTGAAAGTATGACCACCATCTAGTTGTGAAGCAGGCATAAGATTGATTCCCGTCAGGATGAAGCCAACATATCCAGCGAACATCATTGGATGCATTGCTATCGTTTGCATCGTCGGATCGTAATATGGAAGTAGACCTGTCCACTGTCCAAACATTATCAGACCATCTGCTAAGAATACCGTCGGAACTAATGTTGGGTCGACTGGTTCCATAACCCCTGGAATTGGTACGACATATGTTAATTTCAAACCGATTATGAATACAGGAATTGCTACAAGAAAACCTGCTAATGGTCCTGCGATCCCGATATCGAAGAGATCATCTCGAGTAGCGAATGGTTCCTTTTGTCGAATCATAGCTCCAAATGTTCCTAATGTTTGAAAACTTCCTAGTGGAGGTACTGGGATGAAATATGGTAGTGATGCATCTAGCTTCTTTAATCTTGAAATTGTATAATGGCCTAATTCATGAACTGATAATATTGCCATCAATGAAAAGGTGTACAAGAAAATGTCCAGGGCTATATTCCCTTCGAACAAGTATTCAGTATATGTTGTACTGGCAAAACTCCAACCTGCAATTGAAACTGTAACAATAGTTGCAACAAATAAGCCAATGTTCCAAGCAATTCTCTTGATATGAAATTGCTCTTTTCTTGATTCCGGTTTCCAATAAAAGAATCTTACAGTTATTTGCTTAACATCTGGACTTACTTTCTCATTTCGTATGATTAATTTCAGATTCTTTTCCTTCAATAAGGAGTCATTTCGAAACTTTTCAAATGCTGCATTAGTATCTTCTGGTTTCTCTACGAAGAACTGTGCTCCTGTACTTTCTTCGTATTGACTATTAATGATCTGTAAATACTTCTTAACCAATTCAGTAAGCTGATCATAAGTAACTTCTATTGGGATGAATTGTCTGTCTTTTGGAGAAAAAATCTGGGTTGTTTGTGGAATTACTTTTTCTTCCACAATTACTCTATTCTGATCAAGAATGTCTAATCCTTGTTTTGTTAATGCAGAACCACAGATCCCACAAATATGTCCTGAGGTGGTTCCATTGCATCTCCAACACTTAACTCCATGAACAGGTTCAGTACGTTTGATTAATTCATCTCGAAGATTTTCATCTAATGGAGCTTTACAAACTTCACAGAAATTTTCTTCTCTAAATCTTATATCTGAACCACAGTGCCAACAAAATTGAACTTCTCTTTCCTTTAGAGTTGTTTCCTCTATTATCTTTTCTTTCTTAGGTTTTTCTTCTTTATCTTCTGTTTTTGAAGAATAGAAATCAAAATCATCTTTTTCTGAAGGCACGAAAATATCCTCTATATTCAGCTTATACGTATTATCTCATCGTTTAACTAAATAAAGACTATCATATACTTGCAAATATTCGAAAAATTCCTTTTTTTCTTAACCAAAGAAGAAGAAAACTGTGAGTGGTAGACTACACGCTGCTATTCCTAAAGCCAAAACCTCGAGAACATATTTTGACCAGTGAACTGGAATAGCTTGATTCGTTGCCGGCGTCTGATATAGTGTTCGAGGAATAAACATTATCAGAATTCCAAAAGTCCAGGTATTATAGTTGAGCATTACAACAAGGGCTGAAATGAAGGAAAAGATTCGGGAAATTCTTTCGTTGAACAAACTACGAAACATGAATCCTCCATCTAACAGTGATCCTGGGAGAAAATTTAATCCATTCAGAATAATCCCAATAAGAGCTGCATAGGTCAATGGATGTATGAACATAACTTGTAGATCGGGGTCAAATGCTGGTGAAATGCCAGTAGACGCACCAATCCAATTTAGAAACCGTCCAATGAGAGTAATTGGATCTAATAATTGGAAATCTCCGATAGCAGTTAGAACTTCTGATGATAATGTGCTTTTATCAATAATATACGGATAAGCAATTCCAACAAGATACATTGCAATTGAGACTATCAATCCGAATATTGGTCCCATGAAATAGAGATCAAATAAGTCATCTCTTTTACGTACTGGATCTACAACTCGTGTTACTGTTCCAGCAGATCCCAAAAGAAAGAAGCTAAGTAATCCCGGAACAGGAGGTAAGGGGATGAAGTATGGAAGTGAGAGTTTTATCTTTTTGATTCTCTGCATCATAAGATGTCCAATTTCATGAGTAATAAGAATGCCAATTAGAGAAACAGTGAAGATTAAGGCATTCACATGCATATTATCTGCGAGTATTATCAGTTGGTTTATCTGACGATAATACAGCCAGCCTGTTAAATAAATACTAACCAGTGTTAAAGCTAAGAAGATAATTTTCCATCGGTTCTTAACAAGTGAGAATCGATT
>JAEOTK010000133.1 GCA_016839875.1 Candidatus Heimdallarchaeota archaeon | reverse complement strand
GAAAGATATGGTCAATCTTTTCAGTACTATTATATCCATAGCTATCCACTAATGAACCATGTCTAACCATCCAACTATCATTAAGAATTGCCGTTGTCATTGCATATTGTGGCTGGTATTTTCTGAAATTAAAATCACCCATGAAGATGACATTACTAAGACCGTCAACCATTTCCAACATCTGTGCTTGTTGAATTTCTTTAGTTTCTTGAGCTCCTGAAGGATGATTAACAAAGACATTGAAAACTGATGATCCAACTGTAACTTTAGATTGGGAAGATCCTATCTGTTCTTCATCACTAAACATGAAGAATGATAGTGCATCTGATATTGGGAACTTCGAAAGGATAGCAGCACCATAGGTGTTCGTAACCGTGTTTGGACCATAGTAGGAATACATATTCAGCTTATCAGCAAAATACCTTACAACATCTAGATTACCACCCGAGACTCTTGTTGGATCACATTCTTGTAAACCCAAGATATCAGGATCCCATCTTTTAATCAGTTCTAACTGTGCATCAAAATTCCTATCTCCTGATTCGTTTCTTCCTTGTTGGATGTTGAAGGTCATGATAACTAAGGATTCCTTACCGTCAGCAGAGAAATTGGGATAAGGTTTTGTAATAAACGCTCCAACGAATGTTCCAACAAATATGATCCCTATTATGAAGAAAACATTGGTTTTCCTTGTTAATTCTCCTTTCAGTTTCTCAAAACTCAGAGATGGTTTCTTAACTAGTAAAACTGAAAGAGTGAGAATTAATGAGGGAACAAAGAAAGCAAGCCAGTACATATCTCTAAATCCTGTGCTTATGGGTTTTAGATATCCCCAGATATTTGGTAATATCTGCATGAAAAGCATTATAATCAGATAAAGTCCAGCAGAAATAGAGAAACTTCCTCCTACTTTTAATGGATTTGGTTTTGAAATAATTAATTCTCTTGCTAGCAAGATGAAATCGATATAGATAATTGGTGATAGAACTATCATTAAGAACAGAGGTATAAAATAATACCATACTGTTTCAGGGGCAACTAATGGATAAGGATCAGCTACACGTGGGAATCTGATCTGATTTACTAGTACTGTTAGTACAAGTGAAATACCAAATAGTCCGTTCCATAACCAAATCATCCATGTTTTCAGTTTACTTAACCAGTTTGTTCTGAATAGTATTCCAACTGTAAATGCTGCAATCATTATCTGCACACCTAGAATTATACCAATATAGTTCCCTTCAGTCCATCGAGAAATCACTGTAGGACCTGCAAAAGTAAACCAGATTATCACTAGAACACTCATTAAACCAAAAGAGAGAGCGAGTATTTTCCAGAAGCTAGAAGATTTTTGAGCTTCTTCTTTTATTTCTTTTTCTTGTTCTTCATTTTTAAAAAGCAAGTTTAGGAGCATTAGAATTGCAATAATTCCTAAAATCCAGCTAAGAATTTGGAACCAACCATACATTGTGATATCCATCGAAGAATTAAGAGTTCGAAAGAGAACTGATAATGCTACTGAAATTGCTAGCGATATTCCAAATGTCATTGATGTGTTTTGTTCATCATTTTTTATCCTAGTGAAATATGCTGGAAAGAAGATTAGAAAACAGCTTACTGATATTCCTGCTAAAATGTATAGTCCTTGTTTTTTTAGTAGAGGTTCAACTAGTCTGGCAACAATCATTATTGTACCAAATATGAATAAAGATCGATCAGAGATACTTTTTCTGAAGAAGAGCAATATTAGTGGGGCGAGTAAAAAAGCTAAACCTACTATATTGATATCAGGCTCTAATCCACGAAGAGCAAAACCATATATTGTTTCAACTAAATCAGAAAGTGATTGAATGAAAAACAGAAAAATGATTGAGAAAAGTATTAGCTCTGAATGATTTTTCTTAATTAGACTCTTAAAATCTATCATGAAGTCTCTATTTCTTGTACATATTTAAAAAATTAATTAATTTGAGTGAATTTTATTCAAAAATCAATGTTTTTGTTAAAATTTTATATATTTCCGCTAAAACTATTGTAATCTAGTAAATTTGAATTGAAGTGGTTATATTGAATTCTGATTCTCAATCTGATTATATAGTTGAACAATTTTCCTTACATAAAGAGGACTTAGAAGAGTTTGCTAACATTCTTACTGATACATTTCTAAGTGATCCAGCAGCTTTAGAAGAAGGAGCTGTAATAACTTTCACTAAAGAGAGCTTTGATCTTTTCTTCAATACTCCAATAACTAATCCCAATCTTTTTCTGAGGGTAATACACAAACCCACAAACAAAATTGTAGGCTTTCTTGGTAATCTCCCTAGAAACATATCAATAAAAGGAAAAGTTTACAAATTCGTCAATCCAGGCTGGCTAAGTGTTTTACCTTCTCATAGAAGAAAGGGTCTAGCAACATTAATGGGAAGAAAATTCTTAGAATTAATAATCAAGGAAGGTTATGATGGAGGTTTTGCAGTTTTTGAACCAGAACAACATGGGAAGGATATTGCTAGAATAGTCACAAATGAGAATGAAATGGATCAAAGAACAATTTTCTATACCAAGAAATTCATTGTCAGAGCTTTTGATGAGAAAAAAATCGCTGAAGTTGTGAAAATGAAATGGTATGAGAAATTAGCTTTTAAAATTATGAAAGGTGTGAAACCGGTTGAACATCCAAAGATTCGATTGTCAGAAGAGAAAGACACAGAACAAATTTATGAGCTATTGCTAGAACATATTGAAAGAAATGATATTGCAGTTGTTCATGATAGGGAATATATCAAAATGTTAGTGAATCACCATTTATTTCTATGCGCTGTACATGAGGACGAAAATGGAGCAATTGATGGATTAATAGGTGCCTGGGAATTCTTACTTTCAGGTTTTGGAAAATCTCATCCATTTGGATGGCTTGATATGGTACATACCCACAAACTTTCTATTAAGGATGCTAAAGATATGTGTAGCTTCTTCTGTTACAGCGCCAAAGAACGAGATTGGGTTGGAATACAAACACCATACTTTCCCTATTTTGATGCAAAACCATTAAAGAAGGCAAAATTCATTTTCTATGGGAAGAAATTATTCTTAGATATTGCAAAATTCAAGGACATTGATATTCCAGAGAAAATTGAAACAATCTTCTTTGATTGGAGATAAAGAATTGGGAGAATTTTGACATTCTCCAATTTGTTTATTTTCGTTTATGTTTTGTAAGTACAATTGTTAAACTGAAAATCGAAATAAGAATTATAGACAATGTCAGAGGATTTTCAGTTACTACAATTTCCCATCCTGCTAAGAACACCCATAACATCCAAGCAGCATATGCTTTCATATTCCCATTTAGAGCCTGACTGTGAGCACAACTACATGAATACCAATCTACATCTTGTGTATGAGTATCTTGCCAATCTGTTGCCCAATTTCCTGAGTGAGTTCCATTGTTCCAGTCGCAATTGTCAGTAACATTCTTATCCCCATAATAATTGACATCAGGATCATATGATTCTATATCTGCAAAGTCATATAGGATCTTATTATTTGCATTGCAATAATTTCTAATTTGTTCATTTCTGAGATGAAGATTTCCGGTTAAACCTGAACCATCTACATGTCCAGTCATATACACAAACATAACATCTGGAAACTCATCTTCTAGATTTGACATTGGAGTGAGATAGTCATCAATCATCTGCTGTTCAGTCTTTGAACTAACTTGTCCACACCATGACCATATTACAACATTACAATCTGAATTTTCTGGAGCTAATAGATAATTTCTTGTTGCATTTGACCATTGAGGATATCCAAGGTCACGAGCTTGAGCAGGGTCTGGGGCATAGCTATCCATAGCATTATCATGTAGAAAAGTACTGTTAAAGGAATAAACATCAGGATCTCCTCCTTTACCTTCCATAAATGGAGCCAAAGCAATCATTCCATCAACAATCTGAGAACCATGTGAAGTATGTTCATATGCTATATGCAGTTTGTTTTTGGTATCTATTATTGCACTATCTCCAACTGGATTTTGATGGAAAGAATGTGCATGCGTATGATCAATGATTAGAGGAATATCTCTATCTGCTTTAATTGAAATTATTGCAGTGAAGCTTGTGCAAAATAAAATCAAAATGAATACGCTAATTATTGGTTGAACCACCCTATTTTTCATAATATCGTTATAGCATATCCACTGTTTTAAACATATCTGAAATATATGAAAACTATAGAACTATTTCTTTACTTTTTCCAGAACACCAGTTAAGAATTTACCAGCGTGTGTTTCTAACTTTATATCTGCGATGTTATCTAACGGTGTAGAATCGATATTTATTATAATTAATTTTGCTCCATTTTTCTTTGCTATTTTTGGGAAGTTTGCAGCAGGAACTACTGCTAAACTTGATCCTATAACTATCATTAAATCACATTGTGCAGCATGTTTGTGAGCAGAATCCATCTCCTTTATTGGCATAGGATCATTGAAATTGACAACAGAAGTAATTATCCTTCCCGAGCATTCTGAACAGACTGGTTGATTATCTTGTTGAGGTTCAGTTCTAAAACCTCTACCATGCACTTCTCTATTCCACCCTATTTCACTTTTGGAATACCTCTTATCACATTCGATGCATTTCATTATCGTATAATTTCCATGCAACTCTGCTATCTTAACTGGTGATATTCCAGATTTTAGATGCAGATTATCAACATTTTGTGAAATTAGGAATTTTAACAATCCTATCTTCTCAAGTTCAATAATAAAATTATGTCCTTCATTAGGTTCAACTTCATCAAAATGCTTCGATTTCTTTGGAGGAAGTCCCTTGTCCCTCCTTGTCCAAATTCCATCTTTTCCTCGAAAATCTGAAATTCCTGATTCAGTACTAATTCCAGCTCCGGTAAAAACCACTAAGTATTCTGATTCTAAAATCATTTCAGCTACGATGTCAATATCTGCCTGTGTGAAATTAATCATATTCACCTTGTAGCTTCAAAATCGATTGGCAAGATTTTAATTTTCCTATATTTCAATTTACAGCAATTTTTGACAAAGATATATAAGAAACAACAAAAGCTATTCTATATACACAGGTGATTGTATGGAAGACGATAAAGTATACAAAATAATTGAATTAGTAGGTTCATCTCCAAATAGTTGGGAAGAAGCAGTTCAAACAGCTGTTTCCCAAGCTTCGAAATCTTTGCGTGATCTTAGAATTGTTGAAGTTGAAAAACTAGATGCTAGAATAAAAGATGGCATAATTGTTGCTTATAGAGCAAGAGTGAAGTTAAGCTTTAAGTATCACATCAAAGAATGATGATATCTCAGTAGCTTATTTCTTCTATTTTTTTCCAAATTTTAGCCTTGCTTTTTTTACAAGATCATCAGGATTGTCTCTATAAGGAATATAATGCTGACCAACTTCAGTTTTGGATAAATTCTTCGATATAATGCTTTCTAATTCAGGATTAACTTCATAACCTAGGAAGTGTCTAAAAGATCCCTTAGCAACAACAGCTGTTGTTCCATTTCCCATAAAAGGATCTAAAATTATATCTCCGGGTTTGCTTCCGAAATCTATGCACCTCTTAACAACATCAGTTGGGAGCTTTGTTGCGTTCTTCTTCTTACCACGATCGTATTCTCTGTTTATTTCCCACACATCCAAAGGATAGTGCTCAATTTTATTGAAGAAATATTCTTTTTCATTTTTTGATGCAAACAGAATATGATAATGACTAGTAACAAATTTCCTACGAGTGAAAACTCCAAATTGATATTTCCAGATGATGTGATTGATTAAGTTTAGATTATTTTCTTTTAGCGAATTGAGTATTTCTGATAAGTGAGTCCATCCACTAAAAATCCATACACCAGCATTGCCTTTCAGTATCCTTGGAAGTTCAGATATCCAGAGCTGGGTAAACTCCTCATAATTCTCAATCTCAACGTCTTTGTAACCTTCAGCTACATACTGACTATCTCTATTATACAAAACCTCTTTCTCACTAAATCTGAGACCAAAAGGAGGATCTGCAATTATCATATCAATGCTTTCAGGAGGAAGATTTTTCATACCATTTATACAATCTTCATAATAAATTCGATCAACCTCAAAAGTGAAAATTCGACTATTATATTCCTCAATTGCTTCTTCAATAGTCCAATCCATTGTAGGTTCAAATTCCGCAGCTGCTTTATGAGGAATATAGCTGCTTTTAGTTTTCGTTGGTTGATCTGACTTCATTAGTATAATCTATACAAAAATCCTCAATTTAAAACTCTTATCTTCAGAAAATAGTTAAATAAAATAGAATTTTATTTCTTCTCCAAAAGGTTGTTGTATAAATCAATTCTCCTGTCATCAAAGATATTGTTTCTATCGCTCATCCATTTGTTTTGAGCATTTTTGATGTCTATTTCTACTATCTTCAATACTTCTTCGTCTTTACCTGCTTTAGCAAGTCGCTCTGCCGAAGGTGAGGTTATTTGACTGTATCCTGTAAAATAGAGACTTATATCACCATTGGTTTCGGTTCCAGTTCTATTTGCTGTGACTGTGAAAATTTGATTTTCTATTGAACGTGTTAACATAGCTGTTTGACAGTAAGATAGAACAAGGTTAGCACTGTGTGCTAAGATATCTATTCCTTTAATCGCAAGAATACGAGTTGCTTCAGGAAAAATCCAATCAAAACAGATTAACAAACCAATTTTAGCTCCTCTTATTTCAAAAATCTCGAAAGGACCATTTCCAGGTTCAAAGAAAAGCTTCTCTCGGTCAAAAAGATGTATCTTCCTATATGTAGAAATATATCCTTCTGGACCTACTAATACTGAAGAATTGTAAAAACGATCTCCTTTCCTTTCACATATCCCACTAACAAGATAACCATCTTTTTCTTTAGCTATCTCCTCAAGTTTATTTACAAATATCCCATTTGGAATTTCTTCAGCAGTATGTTCAAGCTCTTTCTTATCTACAAAAACATAACCAGAATTAGCAAGTTCAGGGATAACCAGTAAATCAAAAGGATCTGATTCTTCAATCATTTTAGAAATTCGATTAATATTCTCTTCAACATCGCATAAAATAGGTTGAAATTGCAGGAATCCTACTTTCATTTTGCTGAGTAGGTTATATATCTATATAAATTTGTAGCAGATTAGATTGAGTTAGAAGTTTTTTCACATAATTCTTCTAGTATTTGAAGAATGTCCTCAAATTTTTTAATAGTATAATCAGGAGATAAATCTAATAGTTTCTGTGGTTCTGGATTATCATATAGAGCAGCAATAGATAACACTCTCGCTCTCTTTGCACTTGTAATGTCGAATTCAGTATCTCCAATCATTAGAGTTCTCTCTGGTGGTATTTCGTAATAATTCATAAGTTTTTGAATTGCTTTAGCTTTAGTTCTTTCCACTGTCCCAATTGGATAATCAAAATATTGGCTAAGGTTGAAGTATTTCAACCAGAATTCCATTCTATCTTGAGGTTTTCTGGAAACAATACACGTAAAATGATTCTTCTTAATTTGTTCTAATGTAGAAGCTACATTTGGAAATATGGTTCTAAGGAATGCATATTTTCCAGTTAAATCTGTGTACATCTTGATAGCTGAATCGATGATTTTTGAATCATCTGTTTTAAGAAACTCCTTGAAATCATCCATTTGATCAGTATTTCCCACTCGAGCTTTAATATCTTCATCAGAAATTTGTATGTCTGAAAAAGATTCTAATGTTTCTCTCATCTGTGCTGTGTAAGCATCTTTAGAATCTGCTATAACTCCGTCAAAATCAAAAATAACTAGATAACTGCATCTTTTATTCTTAGACATATATTGTACCAGCCAGTTTCACAAATGACAACATTAGGTTTGTTTTTTCAGTGGAGCACTACAGTTTGAGCAAAATAGTGCATCTTCATCATTTGATGTTTGACAATTCCAACACTTTACTTCTTTAGTTTTTCTGCCATCAAGCTGTTGAACTTTAGACTTCCAATCATATTCTTCAAAACCAGAAGATCTCTCTTCTAGCTTCTTTGATATTCGATCTTCTACTCTGGATAAATCATCGTAAAAACTATCGATTTGATCTCTTCTTTCTATAACCTTTTCGTGTTCTGCTTTTCTTGCCTTGAAATCGAAAAGATATTTGATGTACTGAAAAACATTCATCTTTTTCTCTCTAAGATATCTTCGAAAAATGTACATAATCGATAATACTTCCAGAGAAACGAGTACAACAATCAATATTGTGTTTACTATCCAGCTATCTGGACGGAAGAAAGACATGTAAAGACTTATTGGTAGAAAACCTGCTGAAATTACCAAAAGAGGAATACCAATTACAAGATAAACAACTTCATTTAAGATACTAGCAATACCATATGCTGCACCAGTGAAAAATTCAATTAAATAATAAGCAACAATAATAACAACAACTATAGCTATTGCGACTAAAGAAATAACTTTCAGAATCTGAATATCTTGAATAAAAGATATAGTTACTGCAGCAACAATCATACATACAATAATTACTTGAGAGATGATATTATCTCTATTTAATAACTTTCGTTTTCCTTTAGGTATTCCATGCATAGTATCCAATTTTACTGAAAACTAAGAGAATATATTTATCTTGTCATGTAAGCAAGGAAATTGTGATAAAAATAAATAAAAATAAGAAGGAAAGATTACTCTTCCTTGTTTCTTCGTTTTCTTCTTCTAATAACAACTATCGTCTGAATAATTAGTAAAGTTCCACCTATACTCAGTAATGTTATCGTATCGAAACCTGATTCTTCAGTTTCAATTGTAATTTCTATTGTGTAATTGAAAACTGTTCTATAGATAGTTCCATTTACATCAACAACACTAATGAAATAGTCTATAATAGTTCCTTTCACATAACCTTTACCTAAATCATAGTAGTATTCATCAGTCGTTGAATTGTATGACATCAAATCTGTGTATCCTGCCGTTAAGTTAGTTGCAGGATCCATTTCAGACCAGGTCAAGTTTACTCTTCTTTTACCTGATAGGATATCTAGATCTGTCCTGTTTTCAATTTCCACAAAAATAAAGAATTCAATGTTTTCATAATAGTCTGATGTTGAGACTGTCTCTACCACATCTTCAATTATTGTTTCTACTCTAATTTCTGGTTCATGGATAATAACAGGAGTTACATCTGAAGTTAGAACAACATAGGTTTCATTTTCTGATATTAATTCGACACTGTCATATTCTACACGTAATCTATAAACGATTGAATAGTCGTATGGAAAAGCAGGGATTGTTCCATAGAATGCACTGATTGCACCAATTGAACCAACTGGTTCCTCAGAGAGAGAGATATCAACTGATTCCCAAGTTGTATTCATATTGACAACATATTGTATAGATACTGTTACATCTGTGCCTGTTGGAATGAATATTTGAGAATAGATGATTACATCATCTTGATCTGTGGGATCTTCAGTTTCTCTTGTGACGAATTCAATCGAAGGTTTGACATTGTAGACAGAACTTAAGGGATGATTATCATAAATTCCATTGTCTATAAGAACCGGCACTCCTGCGGGCTCACCTTCATAATAGTTACCTTCTAAAGTCACGTTGTCAACCCAATACTCGAATACTCCTACACAGTTAATGATTTCTCCGTATGTTCCTATGTTGTCAAAGTTATTATGAAAAACTATGAAGCTATTACTATCTTTGAAGATTAAAGCAGTTGTTGTAATATTTGTAAAGGAATTTCCAGCAATATAAGGTTGGTAGCTTCCTATAATTTGTATTCCTTGTGTTAGAACTCTATAATTCCCATCTGTTATTCGCAAATTTGAGGTACTTCTTGCGACAATTCCTATATCAGATGTATTAACTTCGTTACCTGCTAATCTGATATCATCAGAGAACCAAATACTGAAACCATAAACTGAATCCAACACACCATTACTTGCTGCGATTGCAGTATTACATGACCAAAGAGAGATTCCATAAGTAGCATTTATTGCACCATTTGCAGTAACAACAAGATCTTTGGTTTGCTCTAAATAAATACCTGTAATAGTATTTTCAATGGAATTTCCAATAATCTCAATACCTCTAGAAGAAATTACTCCAATTCCTTCTAATACATTAAATAGAACATTTTCTTCAAGAAGTCCTTCTCTGACTCTAATCATGTTGATACCAACTTCGACGTCAGTAAAATCATTGAATGATATTATTGGATCCCAAGTATCAGATAGCTCTACTCCTATTCCCAATATATCAGTGAATTCGTTATCTGATATAAGCAAATCATCAGAACCAGAAGAGACTATACCTTCTTCAGAAAGATTTTCGAATGTATTATCTGTAATAGCGCTATGATCACAATCATCTAGAATTAACGCTGTATCAAGATTTGTAAATACATTGTCTGTTAATTCAAGACCACATTTTTGGAGTTCTGTTCCAATCGGAGATGATGAGAAACGATTGTTAATAATATCTAGATATGTGAGGCCTGCTGGAAGTCTTGTTACTAGAAGTCCAATTTCTAAATTGCTAGTGAAATTATTGTTTTCTATTACTCCACTTGAGCAATCTATGATTTCCAATCCATAATCATTATTATCAAATACATTGAAATCAAGATTAAAGGAAGCCAAACTATCTAAAGTTAAACCAGCGTGAGAATCTTCAAAGGTACAGTCATATACATACAAATCTGCTAGTGTCTCAAACAATATCTCTGAACAGTTGGAGAATAAAGTACTTTGCAATGATACAGTTGAAGACGCTGCTCTTCCCCATATTTTCATATTGAAGATATAACTATCTGTGATAATCAAAGTTGAAGCGGGTTTACATTCAAGATCTATTTGATAATCAAAATCAGTCAATAATATTGTACTATTAATTATAGTCAGTGTTCCATCGTTTATTATATTAGGGGAAAAACTACTATTTGCAGTGAAGCTGACTGTACAATTTGCTATTGTTAAATCTGCAAGATATTTAATATCTACAGTTCCATTAATTATGGTATCTTGATTAATAACTTCAGATCCGTAAATTTCCCATGTTCCCTCAGCTGGAGGGGCAAACATGATGTAACTGTTTGTTATTGACCATACTACACTTATGCTTAAAGACATCGTGAATAAAGCTACAAAAAACAGTTTTTGAATCCTTTGCGAATTTTTCATCTATTTTAACCTCTAGTAACCATTTTGATTTATAAATTCGAGAAGACTGGACATTTTTAAACTTTGTGACACGTTCTGAAAAGGTTCACACAGACATCGAAAATGACGTTTCTAACTGGGACTGGGAATGAAAAAAAATGGAGAGAAAAAGTGAAGAGTTTATTTGCTTATTTGATAACCACAATTCGTACAGAATTTTGCATTGTAATCATTCAGTTGACCGCATGAATTACAGTAAGTCTGTGCCATATCAGAAGTAGTTTTAGGAGCAGGATGGGAATATGAATCAGGTGTTTGATAAATTTGGTAGCTAGGTTCGCTAGCTATTTGTTGCTGTCGCTTTTGCCTTTGATTGTTTGCGAAGAAAATGATACTACCTATTCCAACAATACCTAACACCACCCAAAGTATCCAGAAATAACTTCCGCCTTCATATTCAAATTCTATAAGAACATTGACTGATACTTCTTCTGAATGATCGTGAGTATTTTCTACTACAAATTCATACAACTGTTTTTCCTCTAAAATAAAATCAAATTCTCCCAGTGTTACATTTCTTTCATCAACATAAACATAAATTGACCCACCGTCGATATATATGTCAGTATCTCCTTCATCTGCCACATAAAAATCAACTAATTCTGAGGAAGCAATTGTAACAGAAACAATCGTATCTTTTGCTGGTGTTTCCCTATTAATCTGATAGAGATATCCCCAAGGGATTGTTATCTGCTCATTAAATGCAATTTCAGTTTTTGTTTCAGCTTTTGCACCTAATACTGAAATTGAAGTTATGCTCAACAAAATCAAAAACGCAAATATGTTTCTCTTCATAATATACAGAAGGATTCAATACTATTTAAACATTCAACAAACATTCAATTGAATTTTAACTTCAGATAAATTATATAGAGTTGAAACAATGAAAGCAATCAAAATTTACTTCAGATATGATACCATTAAAAAATACTTTTAAACGATTACAATAGTTGCTCTTGACCAGATTGAAAACACCAGAAGATTCTGCACCGGTTGATAAAAAATCAAAAATACAGCTGCTTAAAACAAAAATCATTGCTATTGCAAACAGTAGTAGTCAGCAGCTCTACTTCAATTACACCTCTCTTCTAGCAGTAGGTATAGGTGCTTCT
>JAEOTK010000132.1 GCA_016839875.1 Candidatus Heimdallarchaeota archaeon | reverse complement strand
GCATGGGTATTTGGAACTCTTAAACCAAGGTATTGAAAGTCAGAATGTTGATAAATTCAAGGAATTCCTATCTAGAAGTATAAATGTCGTGGAAAGAAGTGAGAGAATTCTTCAAACAGTACAACAACTAACAAAAATACAACAGGAGAGAAAAGCAAAACGTACTGTTCCACTTAGACCCATTCTTGAAAATGCAATTGAACTACAAAAAACTATGTTCTATCCTCGAAAAATCAATGTTACTTTTGAATGTCCCAAAAAGGTTAATGTGATAGCTGGAGACCTTTTGCAAAACGTTTTTGAGAATATCATCAATAATGCGGTAAAATACACAGAAGAGCAAGATGTTAAACTGGATATTCTGTGTCAATCAGTCGAGGTTGATGAAATCAGGATGATGGAAATCAGATTCACTGATTATGGAATGGGTATTCCAGATGAAATAAAACCTAGATTTTTCAAGAGACTAACTCGTGGTGATCATAGATTCCAAGAAGGATCGGGTCTAGGTTTGTATTTAGCAAGAGTAATTCTTGATACTTACAATGGTGTGATAAGATTTTCAAACAGAGTTACTGATGACTATACAAAAGGAACAGTAGTAATAATACAAATTCCTGAGGGATCGTGAAATGGCTTCTATTTTTATTATTGATGATGAAGAAACAATCAGATATCTCTACCAAGAGGGTTTAACTCTTGAAGGTCATAAAATAATAGGTTCAGCTCAGAATGGTATGCAAGCTATTGAAAATATTGAAGAGATGAAGTCATATCCTGATGTAATTATTCTAGATCATCGTATGCCAATAAAAAATGGTATCGAGACTTTGAAAGAACTACGGAAAAACAAAATAGCTAGCAAGTCCAAAATTCTTTTTGTAACAGCTGATCCTACAATCAGAGAAGAAGCAAGCAATTTAGGAGTATCTCTTTTTATTCAAAAACCATTTAGTATTTTAAAACTCGCAAAACTAATTACTAATCTTTTCAATTAAATGCCTGATTTTTTGATATTAAATTGAAGTTAAATATCAAGGTTTATTATTGACTATTTTCTTATCACTTTAACATCAAAAGAGTGGATAAATCTCAATGGAAACTTGGGTAATAGTTTTAATAGTTGTGCCATTAGTTCTACTAGATTCAGGTATGAAGATTCTAGCAACACTTGATGTAGTGAAGAATTTTGAAAAAAGGCTAAAAAATGACAATTATATCTGGCTAGTAGTAATTTGGGTAGTAAATATGTTTGGATGGTTATCATACCTTTTGTTTGGAAGGATGCCAAAAGAGAAGAGTACTGATGAAGAAGATTGGGGTTAAAGTTGAAGAATTAAGTAAAAATTTCGATGAAGTTCAAGCACTTCAACAAGTATCACTACATATTGAAAAACCTGGTTTATATGGCCTTATTGGACCAAATGGTGCAGGAAAAACAACTCTGTTAAAGTGCATTTCAAGCCTTCTAATCCCTTCAAATGGGAAAATCTTTCTGAACGGAGATCAAGTATCTCCTAAGAATCTAGCTATCAGAAACAAGATAGGTTTCTTACCAGAAGATTCAGGTCTCTATGATAGACTCTCTGCTAAAGAATTCTTACATATCATGGCTGGTATGGCTGGAATATCAAAAGAAGCTAGAAGTAAAAGAGTCAAAGAAGTAGTTGAGTTCATAGGAATAGATTATCCACCAAGTAAAATTGTAAAGTATCTATCAACAGGACAGAGAAGACTATTACTTCTTGCCAGTATCATTCTTCATGAACCTGATATTATCATTCTGGATGAGAGTCTTTCAGGATTGGATCCCATAAACAGAGAACGCATAAGCGAGATTATACGAAGATTAGCAAAGGAAAACATAGTTATTTTCTCCAGTCATATCCTATCTGATATCTGGAGATTATGCGAGAAAATCTATGTTTTAAATGAAGGAAATCTAATTGTTGAAGATAAACCAGACAGCATTCTCTCAAAGATGGCCGATGACTCATTTTTTGTAACATCTAGAATGAACTTAGAAGAAGTAAAGAGTTATCTGGAAAATAATAGGAATGTCCAAGAAGTGAGTATTCACGGAGAAAAGATTATCTTTCAACTCAAAGATTTAAATACTGTAAATCAACTAGTTGGGGAGATGCTTGAGAAATTCGAACTTATTTCTTTTGGACCAAATATTCCTGATTTAGATCAAATATTTACAAGGTTGGTGGATGCTTCATGAGAGAGATTTTCTCCACACAAAGTAAATCATTCTTGTTTAAGGAATGGAAATATATTCGAAGGAAGATTTTACCTTTATCAATTGGTTTAGCTATCTTTGGATTTCTAACTGTTATCTTGTTGTTAGCTCTTCCATATCTAGCTGATTTTCTTGAAAGTTTATTACCTGAAGTTACTCCTGAAATGTCAATTCAAAGTTTTATGGATAGCACTAATAGTATAGTATCAATAATTGCTGTTATTCTATGTGCTGATGCAATTGCAGGAGAACGAGAGCAAAATACTCTAGTACTTATACAGACTAAACCAATCTCACCAATATCTGTTATATTATCAAAACTAGCTGTACGTTACCTTTTAGTGCTAGTAAGTACAATTGTAGGAGCAATAGCGGTTTTCTTTGGCACATGGGCATTTATTGGGTTACCAGACATTCAATCATTTATCATATCCCTAATAGTTTATGCTATAACTCTGTTCACCTACATGAGCATTGGAATGTTAATTTCTACAATTGCCAAAAGTCAGATTTCAGCAGGCGTAATTTCAGCTGTAATAATATTACTGATAACTTTGATCTCTGCTTTTCTTATGTTTGAGGAATTCCAACCATATAATATATTCATGATGTCAGTAAATCTTTTGGTAATAGATTTCACTCCAACAAATATCGCAATAGTTAGTCTGGTCTTGTTCCTTGTAGGATTAGCTTTATTAGCTATCTCAGTATTTGCATTCTATTCGGAAAAAGAACCAACAAGAAAAAAAGTGTAGAAAGTAGGAAGTGATCTACTTATCTAGAGGAATATCTCGAGCTGACCATAATTTACAATAGATTTTCCATTGTCCTTCAACCTTGAGGAGGGATAGATAATCTGTGCATTCATAGATTCGCTCTGGGTGTTTTACAACCATCTTCACTTTTACAACAGCAGAGTTATGCCAAACATCTACATTTTCTAAAGAGAATGAACGTTCATCTCTCAAATTTTGCATAGGAGGAGTTTTACATTTTTCTCTCCAGAAGTCCATTGATTTAAGCCAGAATTTGGTTTTATTTGTCACCCCTATATTTTTTGCATCTTCCCAAAATGCTTTTTCTAGCAATTCGAATTTTCTTTCATACAAGCCTTCAAGATAGAGGTTTACAACTCGCTCTATTTCACTTAAATCTGTTTCAACATACATTCAATATACCTCGAAAGATTTATTCTTTGATTCTCTCTACTTTGAAGCATACAGGTCTGATTCCATCAGGACATGCAGTATATATCATATCTTCTCCTGTAAAATCAGGAAAACCACCACCACATCTTAGAACACTTACAT
>JAEOTK010000131.1 GCA_016839875.1 Candidatus Heimdallarchaeota archaeon | reverse complement strand
TCATCTTTATTCTGCGTATGGTGAGTATAAAATCAAAGTAACAGCTTATGCTTATGCAGCTTCTATCAGTAAGACTGTGACTGTATTAATAGAAAATGAAATACCAACAGGGGATGTTCTAGTTCAATTAACAAATGGGACATTTACTGATCCTAGACTTCAAACACTAACAGAGATAGAAACAGGAGATAAACGCATTACATTCAAAATTGATGGTCAAGACACAGGTGGAAGTGGTGTACAAAAAATTTCTTTAGAAACAGATGAAGGAAATCTTTTCGAATATCTAGAAGAAACTGAATTCATCATTAATTTCTTAGAGTACGGAGTTCATGAAATTTACTTCAGAGTATATGATAATTCTGGCAATTTCTACGAAGTTAGCTTCTCAATAGAATTAACAGAACCCGAAGATCCTCAAATGGGACCAGTACCGTATCCATTTGGTGTGGTTTCAATTTTAGGATTAGTAGCTATTGCAATACTTTACTTGCGAAAAAAGAGATAATCTCTCTTTCCTTTTTAAATTTTTAATACATAATTTTTTTTAGAAGGAAGTATAAGTATAGTTGTGGATTCTACCAGCAAGGATAAACAAAATAGAGTTTATTCAGAGGAAGAATTGGTTAACTACCTCCTCACTTCTATAGAGGATTCTAGGAAAGATTTTAGCATTTTTGCAATTCGAGGATTGAAACATTATCAATCGCCCAAAATTATAGATAAATTAGTTAAAATCATTAAAGAAGATTCTGAACCTCAAAAAAAAGTTGAAGCAATTAAATCAATATCTGTAAAAAAACCTAATCAGTATATCAAACAAGTTGTACTTGCTGAGCTTAAATCTGAGGATGAGAGAGTGAGGTCAGCAGCTGCTGAATTGCTGAAATATTATAATGATAATATAGTAAATGATCTTCATTCTTTATTGGAAACAAATCTACCTGATTATACTATAGCTAAAATAATATGGTTATTAGGCCATGTAGGCAATCCTACCTCAATAGATGTGCTAGCAAAGAAAGATTTGTTAGAAAATGATGAATTTAAATTATCAGTAGAAGATACAATTAATTCTATTAAACAGAGATATGTTAAACTTTCACTTGATGAGATAAGAAAAAGAAGTATGGAAGAATAGTTATTCTTTCCATGCTGTAGCTGAGATTTCTATATCGACGTCTAAAGGTAGACGACTTGCCTCAAATGCAACTCTTGCAGGAGGTTTTTCTGGGAAATAGGATCCGTAAATCTCGTTCATTGCACCGAAATCATCCATATTTTTCAAGTATACTCTACACCTGACAATATCTATCATGTCATAACCTGCTTGTTCTATTATGGCTTTGATGTTTTCCATGACTTGTTTTGTTGCTTTTTGGATATCTCCCTTAACAATCTCTTTAGTATCAGGATTCATAGGAACTTGACCCGCTACATAAAGAAACCTACCTGCTTGTACTCCCTGAGAATAGGGACCAACAGGTGCTGGAGCTTTATCTGTTAATATGATTTTTTTAGATGTCATGAAATCAAAGAAGTTTAGATAAAAATAAACTTTCTCCTAAATCTATGAAGATTCCCAAATTTGGAGAATTTGATATATCAGTCCAACAACAAAATCGAGAACAATTTTGTTTGAACGTTTAAATTGGGTTTCAACAATATCAACATACATTGATTTAGGTAAGATTATTTCTATGATTTCTAGCAAGTGTTGCGGTGTTAATCCAAAAGGTTCAGGTGTCCCTAAAGTTGGAACAAAAGACTGATCCAATACATCAATATCTATGCTTAAGTAAATACGATTAAATTTATCCACAAATTCCTTTATTTCCTTATAATTTTCCGTTTTATTTCTCATTATTTGCTGAGTAGGGAGAAAAGTAACTTCTTTATTCTGTATCTTATTATGTTCTGTCGAGGTTTGTGTAAAGGCATGACCTCCGATTAGAAGCATTTGTTCAGACTTTAATTTTTTCAAATCTTTCAAATTAGTGAAAACTGTTCCATGTGATTGAAAAACTCCTTTAGGATATTCATTAGCTAAATCTGCATGAGAATCCAACCAAATTATTGCAGTATCTTCATCGAATTCTGCATTAGATAAGGTGTCAAATGTTATACTATGATCTCCACCTAAAACTAATATTTTTGACCCTAAATCATAAGCTTTTTTCCAAACCTGTGATATTTTATTTGAAGCCCAAAAGTCTCCTAAGTCAAAGAAGTTCCTTTTGCTTTTTGTTACATCAAATTCCATTGAAACACCACTGAATTCGTACGAATGTTTTCGTATAGCTTTTGGTGCTTTTTTTGATCCTCCGGGAGTTGTTTTTGCTCTCTCAAAAGGTAAACCAAAAAATAAAATCGAGTTTTTATCATTAACCTCATTAATATTATCCACAGCGTAAAAACCAACAAATGTTTTCATTTTACTCCAACTTCCGATAAAAAATAAGAAGTAAAAAGAATAAAAAGTTATCGTCAATCTTTGCTGTCTCTTAGAAAATAATCTGGTGATGTTACAAACCGGTGTTCATCATCTATTTCTCCGACTTCTATGTCCGTATAAATCTCCTCCATGATTTCTTCATCACTTATATCAGCTAATATTTTCCTTTTATCCACAGATATGATTCTAGCTAATTCAATTGTCTTAGGTTTGAATTTTGCCATTAGCTCATTTAGATAATCTATATCTGATATTCTACCCGCTAGATTCATGAAAATCATTACAATATCAGGACGTAAAGCAATCTGAGGAGCTATACTAAGTTGCTTCCCAATTGAAATCACTAAATTATCAATAAAATTCTGATCCTTTCTAAAGAGCTTCTCTGGTGTATCAGAAACTAATGAAGCTATTAACATTAAATCAATAGATGTCCATATCTGAAGAACTGGTTTTTCAAGAAGTTTCAAATCATAAACTACACCTATTTCAGTACCCTTAACATTTTCAACAACTTTGCCTTCTAAATCAAAGATTTCTGAAAGTCCAAACATGGGTGATCCATAGTTTGCTATAACAGAATCACTGACGATTTTAACATTACCAAGTGATATCAGTGAATATTTCGAGTTTTCAACTTTTTCTGGAAGAACACCTGTATTTTTCTCTATAAGGATTCGTTTGAAAAAGTCGATGTTAACAATCTCCTCTCTGGTTTTGTTAAATTCCTGAATAAATTCTTCTAGAGTAGCTTCCTTCATCTCTTTTCGAGTTAAAGTTTTAGCTCTTTCAGGAGCAGGGACAATTTCACCATGGAGAAACTTGTGAATTAGTTCATAGATGTATTCATCAACGAAATCATTTTCAACTACAATAAAATACCCTTTATCTGGATGATAGATAACAGAATGAGCACTCCCTAAACTTGTTCCAAAAATATCTTTTACATCAACTTTTGTGTTGGATGATAAGTGATCATTAATCATGTTACTTTCTGTTGGATTAAAGTATGGTAAAACCTCACCATTTTGAATAATATTTTCACTCTGAATAAGAACTTCTCTTGAATCTTTAGTAGCAAACTCTATTGGCACAAATAAATAGTTTTCAGGCTGTAGCATTACTTGTTTTAATTCCTCGGAAATTGGTGATTTTACTCTCTCGCAATATTCAATAACCGATTCTGGGATGAGAAAAGTAAATGGAACTTGTGGTAGATTTCTGGTCATTTCATTAAGTAAATATCCTTTCTTCTCTTCCTCAGATAATTCGTCTTTCTTATCTTTCTTATCTGACAATATGTTATCATAAATTCTTCTAGCCATTGAAATAGAGATTTCCTGCTGCTGTTTTATGATAATTCCGAATTGTTCATCTAATTGCCCAGGACCTACTAAGAATCCCACTAAATCTCTTTGTTCATCAAGGACGGGTTTTCCTGTAAATCTCCACATTGATTTAAGTTCTGAAAGAAGTTGATAGTTTATATCTCTGCTTGCAAAACTTGATGAAACTGATATCTTTGTTTTTTCTCCCATAGAACTCATCAATTCACTATAACTTTGAATTCTATCCTCGGCTTCTAGTGAAAGATCCTTGAAGTATGGTGTTATAATCTCTTGATAACGTAGATGTTCTCCATATATCTCATTCATTGCATCTAAATCTTTAGTATAGTCGTTAATATCGTCATCAAGTAGTTCTTCATAAATTACTAATTGCTTAATTTTTCTTTCAACTTCATCTTTCTGATTTTGATTTAAAGCATTCTCATTAACTTCATAAAATTGTTTGAAACGCTCTTTTTCTTGCTGGATTGATACTTTCCAATTCAGTGTATCTTGTGCAGCTTTTTTCAAGATTGGTCTATGTCTGAGAACTCTATCATTGATGTCATAAATGATTCCTTTCAGTTCTTTCTTATCAGTTTCCATTCTCCTTAGACGGTTGATGTTCTCACTAACTTCATTATTGAAAAGAAGGAAATTATTATGTGTATTTTTGTATAAATGATCTCTGCAAACAGAAAATAGTAGCTCAGATAATTTGTAAAAATGTTGGAATATCTTATGCTGTTTTCTTTCTATTTCATTCTTTGCTACAACATAGTCTTGGTCACTAATTCTTCCAATTATAATATCTTGTTCCATATCCATCTCTTCTTCAAAAGTCTTTGTAGCAGCTTTTATTGCCATATGCATAACATATCTGATTTTTAATTCTTCAATTTCTATCACGGGTATGCTTGGCAGTTCAATAGATGGAATTTCTACAGCTAGAGTTGGCTGTGGTGCTGGAGCAACGATTTCTTTCCCACTCTCGATTTGATGAATATCAGATTCAAGTTCTGGTAGAGATTCTTTGGTTTCTTCTATTTGTTTAACTTCCTGAGAAATTCTTAATGTCTGAGGAAGGCTTGTTAGCATTTCTTGATATTTGCTTTTTAGAGTTTGATATGTTCGTCTATCAATAGAACCTCTAATATATCTCAAATCTAAATCTCGTATGAAACGAAGGATTCGTCGTTTTCTGGAACTACTATCTTCTTCTGACATAATTAAATAACAGAGAGTATTTCCCATACAAATATATTACTAAACTACCCAAAGTTAAAATTTCAGTGAATATTGAAATTGCCTCTAGAAAAAATATATAATACTCAATAATTAAAATCATATTGACAGAAAGGTGTAATATTATGAGCTTTCAAGATGATGTTGCTGTTTTAGCACAAGAAGGAACAATTGGTGTTTGTTGGTTAGTTGGAGATGATCTGAAAATCTATTACAACTATGGTGAGTGGGCTGTAGATCCATTAATCCCATTTAATGCTTTTAAATCTCAGAATTCGAACGCTCCAATCGATTTTGGTGGAGATTTAAGATTCACAGTCATTGCTATGTCTCCTGATAGAGTCATATCTTCAAATTTGGGTGGCCAAGGTCATATAATGGTTGCTAAATGTCCCAAATGGGCTGGGTGTGTTATCACTTGGTCTCCTGCAAATGTTGAGAAAAATTATGCTTATGCTTCAGCTGCTAGATTAGCTGCGAAAGTTCAATAAACTTTCTGGTGTTTTTTTGTCTCTTCATTCTTGCATAGAGGAGCGAGATGATTCTATATCTATTTCGTTAAATATTCATCCCAGTTCCTCAAAGAGTAAACTAGTTCTAACTGATTATTCTATTGAGATTTTTATTAAAGAACCTCCACTTAAAGGAAAAGCGAATCAAGCCCTAATCAAATATTTGTCTAAAATTCTGGAAGTCTCCTCTTCCTCAATAAAATTAATACATGGGGAAAAATCAAAGAAAAAAATCATTTCAATAACTGGTTTGACTCAACAGCAGATTTTAGAACGAATGAATGAAAGAAGTAGCTAAAGCTTCATCTTTTCAAAAGCTCTAATTAATTCATTTCTCTCATTGAAACGATCATTGAGATTTTTACTAATAGACATGAGATTAGCAACATTTTCTTCAACTGTATCCAACATCATTTCCTCAAGGTTGGTTTGTACGTCAAAGATTTTTTCTTTGAATTCTTCAGATTGGTCAAGGATTTCTATTTCAAGAATATACAATATTGACAAATCTATCCCATGCTCTCCTTCAACATCTTTGACATCGAAAAATGTAGAATATTTATAATCAGTATCAGATGCTTCTTTTCGTAGATCAGAAATGGTTTTCATCACAATCCCAGCAGGTCCCCAGCTGGTTAACAATTGAGAATGTATAAGCAATTCATGAACTTGACTCATAGCATCTCCAGTTTCTCGTAGAATTGTAAGTAATTTTGTTCTAAAAGCGACATCTGAATTCCTTCTATCTTCCACATTTCTATAACCTTGATAATCTGGGATATTGGTATTTAGGATTTTCAAAGCCTCACTAGGATCACTAGGAATATTATCATCATCTTTTTTCTTTCGACCAAACATATGTTGTCATACCCTATTTGTCCTTTTGATTTAAATATATTGTGCGTATTTCTTCGTTTGAAGTAGCTTGATCTGGTGGT
>JAEOTK010000130.1 GCA_016839875.1 Candidatus Heimdallarchaeota archaeon | reverse complement strand
ATAAAAGTATCGCACCCAATGTTCAGTAATTCTGTAATTGCGATTTCACTTGCTGGTGTTCCTATTCCAGTTGAAGTTACACTAATTGGAGTATCATATACTTTCCCTGTATAGGAATAATATTGACGATGAGCTGCAATCTCTTTATACTCATCCCAAGTCATAGCTATTCGTTTAGCTCTTTCAGGATCTCCAGGTAGTAAAACTGGGCCTAACAAATCACCAGGTTTACACTCAATATGATACTGTTTACCCTTTTCGAAAATTGGTTTATCAGCATCAATGGTCTTCTTTTCATCACTCATATATTCCAGTATCTATATTGAGATTAAAAATTTTTACTCAAATTTCGATGTATTTGAGAAATTTTTAAGAGATTTTTATTTTTTCTTTGATTTTAGAAGCTCTTTTGCTCTATCGTATGATATATTTTCTTCTTTGAGCATTTGTTGAGCAATTTTCTCTATTTCAGCTTCTTTAGCACCTGCTGTCATTGCTATATTTCTTGCATGCAGACTCATATGACCTTTTTGAATACCTTCACTAACAAGTGCTCTTAATGCAGCTAGATTCTGAGCTAAACCAACCGCTGCAATAACATTAGAAAATTCTTTTATTCCTTCCACAGAGAGAATTTTTAATGAGATTTTATAGGATGGATTAGCATTAATAGCACCACCTAGAATCCCCACTGAAAGAGGTATTTCTAAAGATCCCACCAAATGACCCTCTTCATTCTTTTCATAATGAGTAAGAGATTTATACTTCCCATCTTTTACAGCGAATGCGTGTATTCCTGCTTCTACTGCCCTAGTATCATTCCCAGTAGCTAGTAGCACTGAAGTAATTCCATTCATTATACCTTTATTGTGGGTAACAGCTCTATATTGATCATTTTCTGCTAAATCATTAGCTATGAGGATCTTGTTAACCACATCATCTCCCCCTAATTTATCCTTATCAAAAACAGCTGTAACTTTGACCATTCGTTTTAATGCATAATTTGACAAAATCCTGAGTAGAGCTGTGCCTCCTGTTAATTCCTCGATTTTAGGCTTAAGGCTTTCCAACATTGTATTAACTGCATTAGCTCCCATTACATCTTTCACATCTACAATAAGATGGATTAACATGTAATCTCCTAGTTGCCCTCTGACTTGTCTAATTTCGATATTTTGTGCCCCACCTCGAAGATCTGTTAAAATTTTGTTTGTAGAATTAGCAATTTCTAATAAAAAGGATTGAACTTCTTTGACAGCTTTTCTAGCAGCTTCAAAATCATTTATACCTAGAACTTGGATTTGACCTATTACATATGACCCAGTATATTCTGCGGAAAAACCTCCCTTTTCTCTTGCGATTTTTGCAGCATAACTCGCAGCTGCTACAACTGAAGATTCTTCAATAGCCATTGGGATTAGATATTCTTTCTCATTTACAATGAAATTAGTTGCAATACCAAGAGGGAGTGATATGCTTCCAATAACATTCTCAATCATTATATTGAAAATATCTTCAGAAATATTTTTTCCTTTAAGGATTTGAATCTCTTCTTTGGATAGATTAACTAAATCAGCAATCTTCTCTCTTCTCTCTTTTACGCTTTTATCATAGAAATGAGGTATACGAGAACTAAAGGGCATATATACAAAGCAAGAAGGGTAGTTAAAAAAGGTTTATTTTAGAATTATAATTCTTCTAAAACTTGTATCTTCTGATCCTTGAACTGACGCATAATTCTTGTAACATAGCCAGCTATTAGATTACGCATCTTTTTGGACATTGGAGAACAAACTTCTTCTACTACATGTTTGTTATTTTGAAAATCGGTATTTAATTGGTCGTGAAAATCTCTAACAATTTGCTTTGAGAGACGCTTCACTTGACTTGTGCGTATGTTACCCATTTAATCACTATTTGGGCATTTTACTACTTATTAAAAATCTTACTATCAAAGGCAAGAATTAGATAAACAAAAGAGAGCTAGAAGTAGAATTGCTCAGTAGCATACACTTCTATTCCATTAGGTGTTATTGAAAACGGACGCTCAACCATCTCGTGTTTCAAACCTCTCATTTTTCTGATGTTCAAGCTTCTATTCGCAACATTATTTTGAAATTCATAATTTAGAACTATAACACCTTGACTCATGAATTCCTCAACACCGAATCGGCTAACTTCTTTTTTTCTCATTTCACTGGTTAAAACAGTTGTACATTCAAGAGAGGACATTACAGCACTTAATTTGAGAATTTGTTTCCTAATTTGCTGTTCAGATTCCATTGACAAAGCTAATGCAGTAATACTATCAATTACTACTCGTTCAGCTGAAGTCTTATCTATTATCTCAACTAATTGAGTGATCAATTCATCAACATCAACTGGTGTTTGATATTTCTCTTCTGAACTGACACCAGCTCTAGGACTAAAACCATCAATTAAGACCAACAGATTTTCTTTTTCCAAATCAGCTAAGTTCCATCCAAAATTTAGGCATTCTTCTCTAACATGAGCTGGATGTTCATCAAAAGACACAAAGATTCCACTTTCTCCTCCCGAAACAATGCCATGATAAAGGAATTGAACTCCGAAAGTAGATTTACCAGCTCCTGCTGGACCAGCAACTAGCATAGTTCTCCCCTTTGGGAAGCCTCCTCCTAGTATTCTATCCATTCCTATAATCCCGGTTTCTACAACTTCCATAATAGCAAATGTAATTATGCAATAAAAAGAATTTCGGAAGTTATCCTTCTTCCTTATCTAAATCAATCTTCTTGAAATCCCATCCTCCGGTTGAACGAAAGATGATTGTTGGTCTGGAGCGAGCATCAATATGCAAAAGCAGCTCAACATCATATTGCTTCTGAAAATGGGATGAAGCTCTTACAATTTTATATTTACCATCAAGAAGATGCAAAGTGGTCCCCAATGAAGATTTATCAACTAATTCATAATGTTCATCAACTATCCCAATTCTTGTCATCATATCCCAATTCATCACTCGAATAAGCGGATGAGATTTTCCTTTACTTATTACATCTCTAACACCTATACAATACAATGAAGACTTGTAGCTTTCGGGAAGTTTAGAAATAGAGGTATAGTCAGAGGCTAAAAATGGATAGAGTTCTTTGGGTTTAGATGTTATTTGGAGATTTAATTTGTAACTGGTTTTGATTTCTGGAAATTGTTTTGTTAGCTTATTGTATAAATGCTGTAAAGTTGGTTTAGCTTCATTCATTCCTGCGAAATACACCCAGCTCAAGTATTCTAGGCTTGCAATGCATAATCCTCTATTTTTGTTACTTAAAGCTAAATAGAATGTCTGCTCAAACATCAATCCTGATTTCACAAGTTCTCCTAATTGCATAAATTTGAATCCAAGCTGATTGATAAATTCAATATTATCATAATCAAAATCTGTTGCTTCTTCTACCGCTTTCTCACCGCCTAAAACAACATTCAGAAGAATAAGTGCTTTGATTACATTGGCAACATCAGTGCGATGATATTCATTGCATTCATCCTCAAATGCTACGGTGAAATAAGAATTGAGTCTATGCAGTTGTCCAGATAATAAGAGAAGAATCATTCTCAAAAAATGAATGTCAATACCTATCTCAGCAACTGTTTCTGTGTTCTGAAATAGAATCATCATCAATTTATCCATATAAACTCGAGCAAGTTCTAACTTCTTGTTCTCTATTAGACATATGCAAGCTAGATAATGGAGTCTTCCAAGGAATTTGAGAGCATCATTATAGATATCATGATCTTCAATCTTCTCGATTGCTAGTTTCCAATCAACTAAGTGGTCTGTTATTTCTCTCACTCGAGTTAATAGCTCTTCTTCTAATTCTAGATATTTGCCTTGAATAAAATCTTCTTCTAACTGAACTAGATCACTTTGTATTTCAATGAGGAGCTCTCTTAGCTGAATAGATTCCATTGAATACCCATCTACTTCCTTAATATCAACTTGTGATTTCTCCAGCAATTTTTCTTCATATTCACTTCGAATAACGGATATTGCTGAATCAAGAATCTTACGTATTCGCTTTACAGGATCATACCGATTGGTGCTTTCAACTGAATATCGAATTTCAGCAGCAAAGAGCTTAGATTCTAGCTCTTTTAGATAAGTTGCTTTTTTCAGATCCTTATTTTCTTCTATAACATATCTTACAAACGCACTATCTGTAAGAGTAGAGAGCCCAATTAATTCTGCTGTCTCTAAGAGTTTTAGATCACTGCTAACTATAGTTGCTTTGAGTTTATCAGCTAAATAGATAACTGATAAATCAGGTTTTTGTGGAAGATTAGCAGTATGATTGTGAACCTTCCTTAAGAATTTTTGAAAACTAGAATTTTCTACTTCCTCAACTTGGATATGTTGCACAACTTCTCTTTGCAAAAAGTGCCTCATTTCATTCTTGATATATGAAGTGATATACATGTTGCAATCAAGTTTCTTCACAATTCCTGAAAATTCATTAAAAGAAGCGGGTTGAGATTGAAATCCACTAATAAAGAAATTAGTATCAACTACAAATTTTGGCATTATGCTATTACTCTAATCAGTGTTTTTAATCTTTACGCACTATAAGCAGATTCTATATGATTATTTTTTCATATAAATCTTTAAGCCCTTCTTCGAGCTTAATTGTTGGATGAAAATCTAATATCTCTTTAGCAAGTTCTATGGAAGCACAACTCTCCTTTATATCCCCAATTCTGGGATCAACATGTTCTATTTGCAAATCTTGATTTCCAATTGAGATTAATATTTCAGCGAGTCTTTTAATTGTAACAACTTCTCCAGTTCCTATGTTAAAGACCTTACCTTTTGATTTCTGTGAATTGAGTGCCAATTCAATTGCAATTGCTACATCTTCAGCATGCATGAAATCCCTGGTTTGCAATCCATCACCTTCTATTAATGGAGATTTTCCTTCTTTTATTCTTTTGATGAATTTGTATATTACTCCTGCATATGGATCATCTTCGTTTTGAAGGGGGCTATAAATATTGAAAGGCAGAATGACAGTTGTATCTAAGTCATAAAGACTTGAATATTGTTGAACATACTTTTCAGCTGTGAGTTTACTTACTCCATAAGGTGACCGAGGATTTTTTGGATGATCCTCTGTAATTGGTGTAAATTGAGGATCACCATAAGTTGCTGCAGAACTGATGTGAATGAATTTTTTCAGTTTACATCCTCTTGCAAGTTCGAGTAAATTCAATGTACCAAGAATATTGATATTAGCATCCTGAATAGGGTTTAAGACAGATTTTTCAGAACTAATTTGTGCAGCACAATGAATAATATAATCTAGTTTTGGTAGATTTTCTATTTTAGTTAGATTCTGAATATCTTCCTCGAAAAATAGAACATCTTCAGGAGTATCAACTTTGGGATTTGACTTGTTGTCAATAATTACAATTTGATATTTATCTCTCAATCTTAAATAAACATAATATCCAACTTGACCAAGACCACCAGTGATGAGAACTGTTTCTCCTTTCTGTTCCATACTATCATAAAGGGTAAAACTTTTTAAAAGCATAACGCTCTTTTGCTCAATAGTTGAGAAGAGGTTTAAAAACCGAAAGCAGGTGAATAAATGTCTAATAAAGTTCGTATTGCTATAGCTGGTCTCGGAAACTGTGCATCTTCATTAATCCAAGGTTTGGAATATTATAAAAATGCAGATGAATCCGATTTTGTTCCAGGTATTATGCACGTTAAATTTGGTGATTACCATATCTCTGATGTGGAAGTTGTTGCTGCTTTTGAAGTAAGTACAAGGAAAATAGGAAAAGACATATCAGAGGCAATTTGGGAAGAACCAAATTGTGGTGCAAAATTCTCAGATGTCCCATTCAAAGGTGTTGAAGTTATGCCAGGTCCGATTGAGGATGGCGTAGCAGCTCACATGATGGAATCTTTTCATTGTTATGATATTAACGAAATGCAACCTGTAAATATTGCTGAAGTTTTGAAGGAAACTCAAACAGACGTTTTGGTAAACTTCTGTCCTGTAGGGAGTGAAACTGCTACTAGAGCATATGCTCAAGCATGTTTAGATGCAAATGTTGCATTTGCTAATGGAATCCCCGCATTTATTGCTTCAGATCCAGAGTGGGGTAAGAAATTTGCTGAAAAAAATATTCCTGTTGCAGGTGATGATATCAAATCACAACTTGGTGCAACAATTCTACACCGAATGCTTGTTAGTCTAGCTCATGAAAGAGGAATAAAAATGGATGAAACTTTTCAGCTCAATATTGGTGGAAATACAGACTTTGAGAACATGAAAAAAGAGCATAGATTAACTACAAAAAGAGTATCAAAAACCGAAGCTGTAACAAGTATGATCCCATATGAAGTTCCAACAAGAATAGGACCTTCAGATTATGTTCCTTTCTTAGGAGATGAAAAAATTTGTTATCTTTGGTTGAAAGGTAAAAACTTTGGCGAACAACCCCTTACTGTTCAATTAAAACTTTCAGTTCAAGATTCTCCTAATAGTGCTGGAGTTATGATTGATGTCGTTAGATCTCTCAAAATTGCCAAAGATAGAGGAATAGGGGGACCTCTAGTAGGAGTTTCAAGCTATTTCTTTAAGCATCCTCCAGAACAGATTTTAGATGCTGAAGCAGTGCAATTAGTTGAAAAATTCATTAAAGGAGAGATAACTAACTGAGGTGACAGATATGACAGTTGATGAAATAAAAATCGCAATAGCTGGTGTAGGAAATATTGCTTCAGGTTTACTTCAAGGAATAAATTTTCTGAATCATTATATTGAGAAAAGAGATCAATTATTACATCCCAAAATTGGAAGCTATGAAGCAAAAAATATACGAATTGTAGCAGCTTTTGATGTAGATTCTACAAAGGTTAACCAAGATTTAGCAAAAGCAATTTTTGCTCCAATAAATAGTACTCCTAAATTCATTGAAGTGGGAGAAACAGGAGTAATTGTTAACAAAGGTCCATTAAAAGATGGGCTCTCTGATCATCTTCAACAAGTGATAAAAGTTGCAGAAGGAGCAGAAGAAGATGTTGTTCAAGTACTAAAACAAACTGAAGCAGATGTCTTTATTTGTGCACTTCCAACAGGAGCAGAGGAAGCAGTAAAAACATACGCACAATCATCTCTTGAAGCTGAAGTAGCGTTTGTAAATTGCACCCCTACTAGTATTGCAAATGATCCCGAGTGGGCTAGGAAATTCAAGAAAGCTAATGTTTGTGTTATTGGTGATGATTTACAGTCACTTGCAGGAGGTACAGTTCTTCATAAAGGGTTCCTAGATGTTTTGAAGGAACAAGGTATAGATATTAAAGACACCTATCAGCTAGATGTCGCAGGAGGATTGGAAACACTCAATACTTTAGATGATGACAGAAAACAATACAAAAGGAACGTCAAAGAGCGTACTATACAAGAATCTTTTGTCAATCACATCAATATTGCAAGTGGTACCTCTGATTACCTTGAATTCTTAGGAAATAGACGTGTGGGTCACTTTTGGATATTTGGTGAAGGATTCATGGACATGCCTATAAAAATTGATATTAGGCTTGAAACACTTGATGGTCCAAATGGAGCTGCAACCTTAATTGATGTAATTAGAGCAACAAAAATTGCGATAAACAGAGCTTGCAGTGGTCCTATCAGTTCAATATGCGCTTATGGTTTCAAAGCTCCCCCTGTTACAGCATCTAGACACACTGCACATCAATGGTTCATTGAATACATAGAAGGAATAAGATCAGAGTAAATTTATCCAAAATCTAAATCTGAATCTTTAATGAGTTAGCTATTTCCATCAATTTAGACCTTGGTGCAGAGGTGGGATATTTCTCTAAAATAGATACAGCTTGTTCAATATATTTCTCACATAAAGTACTCACTGATTGCAGAGCTCCAGAATTTGTAATAATCTCCTTGATTCTTTCTGTTGGATATTCCTTTCTTTGAATAAAATATTCTTCTAGTATGTTCTTTGTCTCACCTTTAGTTTTTTCAAGAGCTTCTAGGACGATATATGTTTGAATTCTATTGGAAATATCAGTATATACTCCACTCTTCCCCAATTCATCTGCTGAAGCTAAGAATGATAAAAGATCATCCCTTAATTGGAAAGCTCTTCCAAAGAATTTTCCAAAACTCATCATCTGTTCTCTGTCTATTTCACTTGAATTTCCCATTATAACTCCAATAACTGAAGCCGCTTCAAACAAACAAGATGTTTTTCTATCTATAAGAAGCAATGCTTCTCTTTTAGTCATTCTAGAATCTCCAGATCTGAATTTCTCTTCTAAAAATAATGATGTCGATAGTGTATGTAGTACCCTGAGCAATTCATCCATTATCTCTAAAGTATCAGTTTTTGATGCTAGACTTAGCGCAAGACTGCTCATTGAGTAAGAAAGTGAAATTGCAGTAAATGTTGAATATTTCAAATAAAATGACTTCTCTTTTCGTCTGTAGATATCCTTATCGTATATATCATCAATCAATAAAGTTGCATTATGGATAATTTCAAGAGCACATGCAGCTGCATAATTGAGATCATTCCTGGTTTCATTCGAAATCATCTCGAATGATAAAAGACAAATCAAAGGTCGTAATCGTTTTCCTCCTTTCTGTAGAATATCATCAATAAGATCGTTAATTTCATCATCATAAGGACTTTGATGACGCAATTTTGAAAGATAATTATTGATTTGTTCAACTTCTGGAGTCAAATCCATAATTTGTATTAATACTACTATCAAATAAATGCTTAGGTCTCTCTTACTGATTTGCTGACTATCATGCAGGACCGATTAGTGAAGTTGTCATTTGTAAACAAAATTCAATCAATCTAAAACTGAATATCATTAATCCTACAACAAAGAATAAGGATAAGAGAAGAGAAAACATAATACCTGGTTCTACAGTGGTGTACTTCAATCTTGTACTTGGGTATTCTAGAACTATGGTACTGAAGATTCTGGAAACATAAACAATGGTAAACAGAATTGTAATCAATATGATAATTGATATTACATAGAGCTCAGGTATCCAAGAAGTTTCAAAGGAGAAAATTGAAGCAAAAAGACCTGTAAGCAGAGGTAGAATAAATTGTAAAACAAAGCTCATGACTATAATGAAAGATTGTAGATAAGATTTTTTGCTTAAACCCTTCATTTCTTCTAGACTATCTGTTTTGTAACCTTTAGTAATCAAGCTTATGACTGCAAAAGAAAATGAAAAAATAAGAACATATGCTATTGAATGAAATGACAAGGATTGCACTAATGAGGAAATCTGAGAATCTTCGAGTTTTGTTGAGAAGATACCTGATAGTAGCATAAAGGCAACACCCATCTGGATCAAACTGATATAATGTACTTTTTTCATTAATCGGTCAATAGTCATTGTAGCAATAGAACTAAAGATAGCATAAGCAATACCTAAGATCAAGAAAAGTATTAGGAGTATAGTTGAGATTTTTGAGTCTTTAATAACAATTGAATATTTGAGTAAGAAAGCGAAGACAACTCCTCTTTGGATGATTACTAGAATTTGTGATGTTGATGTTTGAGTATCCTCAGATTGATTGAAGAATAAATAATGAAAAGGAGGGCATCCGATTTGAATGAGTAAGGCGGTTATCACGAAGATTATACTAAGATACTCCCATATTTCTCCACTAGAATTAAAACTAGAAAAGAGAAAACTTCCATTAGAGATGTAATGTGAAGATAGACCTATAAACAGAAATGCTATTGAAATTCCATTCAATAAAGTATAAGTCGAGAATGTCTCTTTGTTGTTTTTCTCGTTGAATCTCTTCAGGTAACGGAGGTATAAGCTAATACCTGAGAAAAGTATAATAAAACCGAGAAGGATCAATATCCATGTAGTTGAAGCTAGTATATAGAAACTAGCTACTTGTATTAGCAAAAGTGCTACAAAAGCTAAGTAGCTCTGTTCTGAATTGAACTGGGTTTCAACTATAGAAATGAAAATTAGAAATAGAATTCCAAAGCTTATCGTGAGGTAAATCCCAGCATTGAAGGCTGTGATCTCTACTAATCCAAGATCTGTTGAAATGTCTCCGAATGGAATAAAGAAGTATCCAAAGATTACTAAGGAAATTATGCTGAAAACCAAAACAGTGTATCCATAGAATAACCTCATTCGATTCTTTAGAAACAAGAATCTGTTTGTTAATTTACTGGATAATAATCCTAGCACAGCTGTAACAAGAATTCCTAAAATGATTATTTCTATATGAAGATAATCAAATAGGAATATCTGTGTTAAACTCATGATTTATCAGCTCCTTCGAAGGACATTATATCCTACCTCCTGCAAATAAACCAACTACAATAAGTAGAAGAATTAGTAAAAAGCTAAAAACAATCTGTAGTTGAGTTCTTTGAGATGCGTCCTCAAATCTTCTTGAGAAGTGAGAAATTTTAGTGAATACGGCTTGTATCCAAGGGATTAGATAATCTAGGATGAAAACTCTTATCTTAATTGCACAGAATTTGATGAACTGGATTAATTTTCCAACTATGACTCCTATGATAAGCCACAAAATTACTTTTTCATAGAACCATATTGATGAAGGAATAATGAATTTCTTTGTTAGATAAATCAATGGAGTAAAAATGAATTCAAAGCCGTAGATTTTTCGTAGAGGTTGAGACATTTTTTCATTAAATACCAATAATTTTTGGTTAAATTCTGAAAAATATCTCTTGCTCAGAACATATACTAGAATTACAAGTAAATAACAGATTCCTAAGGGTAAAGCAGTTAGCATAAAGGAATTTGGAAGAAAATCAACTGATTGTGAAATAGGAGTAATAATTCCAAAGTATGGAAATAGAATGCTTGCTAGCAACAGAAAGAAAGTTAAAATCGAAGTAGAAGTAATAACACCTTTATCTATTTCCACACTATCTTCTTTCATCCAGTTGAAAAGCATAAATGGTACAATAGAAGTAAAAACTAAAACTAAAGAAAGAATCCCAAAGGATAGTAGAATGATTTTGACTGCCAGATTTGAGTGGGTTACAGGATAAGTTAAACTAACAATCACGCTGTTGTGAGGAGCGACACCTACGAGAGTGCTAATGCTTATTATTGAAAAGATAAATAGAAAAGCTCGTTTTGCTCTCTTCTTCTCTTCAAAGCTTACAATTACTTCTTCCTCTTCTCCTTTCTTAGTAAGTTTAACGATTGTTAAAATGCTGAAGAGAATTGGAGATACAAGGAGTAGATGGAAACCAACAGAGTAATAACCAACACCAATTGAATAAAGGATTAGACCGATACAAGAAATGAAAAGCAGAAGGATATATTCTAATTGCTTTCTGAGATATACTGCAAAGAACCCTGCTAATAGAGCTATACAAATTCCATACCACATTATAAATTTCTGAATTACTAGTAGGAGAGAGAGGAAAGGTGTTCCAAAGAGAATAAGTAAAGAAGATGGAACATATACAAAGAAGACTAAAATAATTCTCTGATCTCGAATTTCAGTATTATTCTTAATCCATGTATGGAAAGGAAATAGAGACATTTTAGCAAAAACACCAATTAGAAGAAGAACTAATAGTATTTGGAAATAAGGTTTATAGATAAACAGATGATATTGAATAGCATTTGAAATTACCTTAAAATCAAAGGAATGTGCTTTTTTTATCAGTAAAGCTGAAGAAATGAGAATAAGCAAATTTCCTGTTAATATAGAAAGAAAACTGTTAATGAAAGGCTTTTTCTCTGTAGATTTTTTAATAGTTGAAGTGCTAAGAAAATCTAGGAAAAATACATCTATAACAAACATAAAAAGTAGAAGCTGGAAGAAATTAGGAGAGAAAATAAACAGAAACAGACCCAGTGAAAATATAGAAAATTTATCAACTAAATTAGATTTAGATGTTTGACTAGAGCCAAAATAGTTACTAACTATTGCTATTAAAATACTCAAAGTAAGATAGATTAACACTTGAATTATAGAGATTCTGAAACCTATTTCGATGACATATTTTTCAGTACTAAATAGAATGAAGGAAGAAACAATTCGATCAGCTATTTCTCGAAAGTAAGAATTGAGAAAAAGACCCAAAATACTGATTGGAAATGCAATGTTTATAAACGAAAAGAAACCAAAACCATAGCGTTTTAATTTGTTACTACCATCAAATCGGAGTTTTATGATTCTTCTTAGCAATGGCAAAATAAGTAACAAACAAATTTGAATTGATAACAGTAAAACAATATTATTCATTACTTTCACCTCTTTCAACTTTATTCAAAGATCTTACATACAAACTATCTCTAAAATTGAAGAAAAATAGAATGGACATGAAAATCAGACCAAGTATGAAAAATGCAATTGTGTCAATGGACAAAACTGAACTCGATAAAATCAAGAAACTTGCGAGAAGAAGAAATAATTTACCAAAAAAAAGCTGAAGATCTTTTTTAGCAATCAATAACAATAATATCCCAAAACTAAAGGAAAGGAATGATAACGCTATAAGATAGTTTAGGAATACCATGTTTTTTCAGACTCCGATTTTGAATTACTTCTAACATCAAAACTGAATAAAATGACCATAATAGATGCTAAAACTAAAAAAATGATAAAGATGGCAGATAGCGATGGATCAACTTCAAAGATGGTAACTAAAGATATACTATCAAAGACAATTATCTGACTAGATATGTAATAAACAACAAAACCAAAAATCAAGACAGATATTATTACTATAATTCCAGTTAATATTTTCTGGTATAACTTCATGGACACCTCTTGCTCATAATCATCGTTGCTTCTGAATAGATAAAACGAACATAGAGCTAAGAATAGAAGATATGAAAAACTTAGAGTAATAATGAAGAGAAATACTTGACCAATTGATAAGAAGACAAAAGTGAATGATATAAAAGAAAGCGAAAAGAATATTGAAGAGATTTTATTATGAATAATAATGCCCTTCAGCAGAAAGGCAACACCTAGGAAACTGCCAACATAGAAATAACTATCTATGCTAATGTCTGCAAACAGTGTAATCCAAATTATAAGAAAAATTACAGCAACAACCCTAATAGTTATTCGATATATCTTCTTTATTCTAAGACGGGAAGGAAAAACAACTGATAGAATTATTAGGAGACCACAAATAATTATCAAAATAGTAGTCCACAAAGAAGATAGCTCAAACATAATTAAACCATGAAAAAGATAAGAAAAGGAAAAATAAAAAGCTTTGGGAGTATTATTCACGTAGATGTTTCTTACGTTTTCTTCTTTTCCTAATTACATGTAGTAATAAGAAGGAAATAGAAACGATTGTTGCGAATCCTACTGCACTACCAAAGAAATCTGTTTCAACTAATTCTTCTATTAAGTCAGTTTTAGTGAATAATGGTACTGAAACATTGTATTCTGGAAAAGCAGGAACATCGGGAACTAAAGGTGTTGTTGCACCAAAAGTTGTGAAATTACCTGAAGTGTAATTCAATCCAAAATCAATCCTGTACTCTATGTTAACACCCTCTTGCTTAGTCAAATTGACATAATAGATTGGAGTGTTATATTCAAGGTTGACTGCAATATCGTTATAGATTTGATCTGGATAATAAAGAACTTCCCACTTAACACCACGATCAACTGCTTCTTGAGGTATTCTTAATCTCCATCTAGCATTTACTACAATCCAAAATAGTTCAAGAGGAGCATTTGTATAGTTATAATGGGATACATCAAAGAAGCTAATTCCATAGAATCCATAATAAATATCCATGACTTCATCGTCATCTGTATCAAGTCCTATTAACGAGAAGTATAAAGGTGGTCGTTCATAACCTCCTATAGATTCATTATATCCTTCATCTGTTGGATTGAAAATAAGGAGTCGATCTTCATCACTTTGTACTCTCATAATACCTTCAAAATCCCAAACATCCTCTTCCTCTTGGGCTGAACTCATAAGTAAATATGAGGAGGTTGTAACAAGTACTGCGAAAACAATTGCAAAGGTTATATTTCTGATTTTCATTTTTGTTTCCTCCTTATTTTTCTTTTCACAACTAATAGAAAAACAATCACTGCTAAAGACGATGTTACGAATAGGAATGGAAATGATACACTCATGCTATGTGTTCTAGGTAAGGAAGATCGTTCTACATTCTGAGCTATTGTCAAATTGTAATCTGGCCAATGTTCATCAGCTGGATAAGATCTTGGATCTGTTGTATTTTGACCGGGTCCCCAGAAAATTGGTTTTGTAGGTCCAAAGGTTGTGAAATTCCCATTTACGAGAGTTCCATCTTCATAAATGATTTGCCAATGTCCAACTAACCCAGATACTTCTGTCAAATAGGCTAGATTGATATCCATAAGAATTTCGTCATCATCAAACAGTTCTGGAAAACGATACTTCAGCTTACTCCCAATTTGATCATAAACAAAATGATACTTTGGATCATAACCAGATGAATTAACATCTGTATCTTCATAGGTTAGCACCTTCCATTCGATACCACAATTTTCATCAATTTTGAAACTGTAATTGGCTCTTAATCCTACTACAGTAGTCTCTTCAAAAAACTCTGAATAAAACGGTGCATTTCTGATAGATTGAACTCCATATATTGCCACTATCTTTTCAACTGTGTCTCTATATCCATCTGTATCAAGAAGATACACAAAAGTTCTCATTCTGTAGGGATCTAATGCTCCTATTGGAAACACCATTTGTCTATGTTTTGGTAGATGTCTGGTTCCTGAGAAATCCCACTCTTGTACAAAGGGATGTTCTGCTGCTAATGCTTCTTTATGTAAAACTGGTGTAAATATAAATAAGATAATCAGGACAAAGCAAATTGATTTTGTATGTTTCACTGTATTTCCTCCAATTCACACATACTACAAGAAAGGGAAAAGTGACATTTATAAACATTATTGAAACAATGCGTTCAGAAACTGAATTTTCATATTATTGAATGCATGTAAAAACACAAATCTTAAATCGTTAAAATATTTCCTTGAACCGACATGTCATGGCTAGAAGATAGAGAAAGGATTCATTCTCCTAAGGAAATCTTTAGAGTCATCTGGCCATACATTATTAAGAGAAAAGCTTTCCTAATCTTTGTATCTGTCGTTTCTTTCTTTGCGTCCATAATTGGTTTAGCAACACCATTGCTAGTACGAGAAGTTATTGATCGTGCTATACCTCAAGAAAATATATCATTTGTATGGCTTGTAGGAGGAGGTGTATTATTAGTTGCAATTATTGGTGGAGTATTGCAGTATTTCTCTCGTTTTTATGCAGCTATTTATGCTCAGAAAGTAATTTTTGAACTAAGAAACGATATCTATGAAACACTCCAACAATTAAGTCTCGAATTTTATGATGATGAAAATACAGGCCAAATAATGACAAGAGTTACTACTGATTTGAATGCTATTCAGAGCTTCATTAGTTTCACACTTCGATTAATTATGAACGGGTTGATTTTCTTCATTGGTGCGTATATTGCAATGCTTGTCATGAAATGGGATTTGGGATTAATTCTAGTTGGATTATTCCCTGGATTTATTTGGCTTATTTACTGGTTCAGTACTAGAGTACGCCCACTTTTCTATAAAGCACGAAGGCAATTTGGAGATGTAACCTCTATTCTACAAGAAAATGTGACAGGAGCTCATGTTGTTAGAGGTTTTGCACAAGAAAAAAATGAGATCGAAAAATTTGATACTTCTAATACTATTTACAGAGATTTGAGAATCAAAACTCAAGTTTACAGAGCAATCTATTTCTCAACAATGACCTTACTGATAGGTACAGGAACAACCTTGGTTATTATCCTAGGAGGAAGAGCAATAATCAACAATCAAATGGAATTAGGAGAGTTAATAGCCTTCTTAGGGTACCTTGCTCTATTACCTGGACCTACAAGACAACTGACATGGTTAGTTGGGATTTTTCAAAGGATGTTAGCTAGTGGAGATAGAATCATAGAATTAGTAGAAGCTAAACGTGAAGTTCAAGAGGATCCAGATGCTATTACTCCTCCAAAATTCAAAGGAGATATAACCTATCAGAAAGTATGCTTTGAATATGAAAAGGGAAGAACGATTCTTAATAACATAAATGTGCACATTTCAGAAGGACAAAAAGTGGTGATTCTGGGAGGAACAGGTAGTGGAAAAAGTAGTTTTGTTAATCTATTATCTCGTTTTTATGATCCTACAGATGGAATTGTACTAATTGATGGCAAAGATGTTAGGAAGTATAAACTAAGACAAATGAGACAACAGATAGGATTAGTCCTTCAAGAAACAATCCTCTTCAATGCTACAATAAAGGAGAATATAGCTTTCGGAAAACCAGATGCATCAGATGAAGAAATAATAAAGGCTAGTAGGACAGCGAAGATTCATGATTTCATTTCAAGCTTACCAGAAGAATATGATACCAAAGTCGGAGATAGAGGAATCACCCTTTCAGGGGGTCAAAAACAGAGATTATCAATAGCAAGAACTTTACTTACTGATCCCTCTATTCTGATATTTGATGATTCAACTGCTTCAGTAGATGCAGAAACAGAAGCTCAAATTCAGGAAGCATTAAACATTTTGAGTGAAGGAAGAACCACCTTAATCATTTCACAACGGATATCCTCTGTTCATTATGCTGACAGAATACTTGTTTTCGAAAATGGTGAGATCATCCAAGATGGAACTCATAAAACACTAATCAAAACAGACGGCGTCTATCAAGAGATATACACTACACTAGCTGAAAGCTATGGTGATGTTATTCCGATTAGAGCAGCTGAAGAAGCTGTTGAAAAACTTGAATCATGGGGGGATGATTGATGGGCGGTAGAATGTTTCATATTATGGCCAGAGAAGAAGAAGAAAAACGAGAAAAAAAGTACTCTGATTGGGTACTCTTCAAGAGAGTTTTTGGTATATTTAAATTCTATAAAACTGAAGCAATTTCAGTAGGATTAATCGTTCTTACAGTTTCTCTTTTCTCAGCATTGCTGCCTATTCTTATGCAAAGAATAATTGATTACTTTATAATTCCTGGAAGAAATGATTTGATAACAGAGATCATCATTATGGGGTGTCTTTATCTTCTCTTTATCGCTATAAATTTCATATTAATACTCTCTAGAACAATCTTTTTCGCAAGACTTGGTCAGAAGATGATTTATCGAATCAGAAATGATTTATTTGCTAAATTACAGTATCTTTCCTTTAATTATTTCACTGAAACTGAATCAGGAAGAACTATCTCAAAAGTCACCAATGATGTCGATGCTCTTGGCGAATTGTTGACAACTGGTATCATAGACATTTTCGCAGATTTTGTAAGCTTAATTTGGATATTAGCAATCATGTTCGTCTATGATGTAAAAACTACTCTATTTACTTTAACAGTCATCCCTATTCTTCTCATTGCTGCTTTCTTCTTTCAACAAAGAGTCAGAGCAGCTTATAGACGAACAAGAGTAGCTATAGCCCAAGTTACTGCTAATTTACAAGAGACCATCACTGGTGTTAAAGTAACTAAAGCTCTTTCTCGTGAAGATAAAAACATTGAACAGTTTAAAGGATTGAATAGAGAAAATTATTCTGCGAATATCCAAGCTTCGAGAGTTTCATCTCTATTCATGCCACTAATACAAATCATAGCAGCTTTGGGAAGTGCGATAGTGTTAGTATATGGAGGTTATTCTGTTATAGTCTTAGGAAATATGACTTTAGGAACACTATATGCATTTCTCGAATATTCAAATCGGTTCTTTATGCCAGTAATAAGTTTATTCACATTTTATACAGTTATTCAATCTGGTTTTGCTAGTGCGGAAAGAATATTCGAAATCATAGATGAAGAACCTTCTGTAAAAAATGCAGAAGAACCAATTCATCCAAAAGAGATCAAAGGTTT
>JAEOTK010000020.1 GCA_016839875.1 Candidatus Heimdallarchaeota archaeon | reverse complement strand
AGGTTCATAGAATCGAAAACCTAAACCAAGAATTTTCTTTGTATTTTGTGTTGCCATATTTATCACAGGAATACATAGTATTCTAAACGAATAAAATTTTGTGCAACATAGGTTGTGTATTTAAATACTGATTCAGATAATGGATGAAATTTGCGTTCTAGAGTCCTTCTAGAAAATCGTCTATTTCTTTCTTAACTTTCTCATCAAGATTATATAATAAATGTCCTCCAGTTTCAAATTCGACAAGTTCGCAATTTAGAATTTTTTCTGCTAATGTTCTAGCTCCAGAAATTTCAGTAGCAGGATCATCTATAGCATTGAGAATCAAAGTAGGTGCTTGTATTTTCTCAAATGGGATATCTCCTTCTATAGAAGGATTAGAAACGAAAGTATCAAACAAAGCTCCCTTGGTTCTCTCAGTTACAGGTAACACAGAGAAGAACACATCATCCATTAGTTTGCTTTTTTCCTTTCTTGTAAGGTTCTTAAGAATAGTTTTAGGAATAAACATTGAGAACATCATCCGTCCGAATAATTTTAGAAATAACCAATAAAGGAAATTAGATTTGAAAATAAATTTAGGTGGTACTCCTGGATTATAACCTAATGGAGCGTTAGCTGATTGAAGGATTAAACCCTTACAAAATTGTGGATATTTAATAGCAAAATGAATTGCAGAAGTACTTCCTGCTGAATTAGCATATAAAACTAGTTTGTCAATTTTCAATTCATCTAGTAATTCTTTAAATGCTTCTGCTTGCATCTCAGCAGATGGTTCAATTGGAATTGCAGATTTTAGATACCCAAATCTAGAAAGGAAAAGGAATCTGTAGTTCTTGTTAAAGAAACTATTAGTAAGACCGATTCCATGATCCACTCCTCCCGATACACCATGAGAAATTAGTATGGTTGTTCCTTCTCCTTCCATGAGATATTCGATATCTCCGAAACTTGATTTGAATACTTTGGAATCTATTTTTCTGAGTTTAGCATAACTCTCTTGGAGCTTCTTATTATACTCACACATGATAGAATATAAACAAGAAAATCTATTTATACATTCCTCCTAATCTTTAATATCAGATATTTCTGGATTAGAATCTACATAAAGAAATGAAGAAATGATTTTTATGAGGAGAAAACTAAACGATATTGAATATCTCAACTTCTCGATTGGTCAACCTTATAACTTAGTTGTCACTCTCAAAGTGAAAGGAAGAATTACAAAAGAAGAACTGAAAAACGCTTTGAGAAAAGCTCAGGATAAACATCCTCTATTGAAAGTAAGAATTGAAAGAGATGAAAATGAAGTTTTCTGGTTAACTTCTGAAGATGTCCAAGAAATTCCTATAGAAAAAATCACGCTTGAAAATGATTCAATGACTAATGAACTCTTCATGAATCATCTAGAAAAATCATTTGATTATAATGAGAAAAAATTACCTCTCTTTAGAACTACTTTACTCACATCAGAAGAACATACCCATTTGATTCTCTGTGCACAACATACAATTACTGATGGACTTTCAATGGTTTTCTTAATTAGAGATTTAATCGATTTTATCAATGATCCAGAAAAACAAGTAGTATCACTATTAGCTCCTTCAAGAACTGATGATATTTTTCCTCCCAAGATTAGGAGGATAATCCCAAAATCAGCTTTGAGGACAAGAATTGCTCTATTCTTCATGAGAATTTATTATTTCCTTAAATTTGGCAAGAAAAAAGGAGACATCATTCATGCTGAGGAATACAAGAAAGATGATCTAAGATTGATTACATGGAATTTAAACGAGAAGGAAACCAAGCTATTTCTCCAGTTATGCAAGCAAAATAAGATTTCAGTACATACTGCTATTTGTACTCTTTTTCTCCCAGATATACAGATAATTAACACACCAGTAAATCTAAGAGAACGACTAGCTTATCCGATAGATGAAGCATTTGGTCTTTACGCCGGAGGAACAGTTATTAAAGGGAGGTACAAGAAAAGTCAATCTTTTTGGGAAAATGCTAAGAGATATCAAAGAAAATTATATTATGGATTGAAAGATCGTGGTATTTTCGGAATTCATAAACTGGTTCATACTGGTGTTGAACTTGACATTCTTAATGAATTTGCACCTCTTTTCATAGAAATTGCTGGAAATCAAGAAGCGTTTGCGATTACAAATCTTGGATCTTTAGATAGATTGGGAATTGGACTTGATTCAAAAAACTTCTCAATCGAATCTTTTTCTGGAGCTATTTCTTTTGCAATTGGTGCAATAACTGTTTTAGTTTATACTATGCGTGGAAAAATGAATTTTCATTTCCATTATCTAGAATCCAGACATGATGAACAAAGAATGAAAAATATAGCAGAAAATGTTCAAACAAGATTCAAAGATTTTTTCTTAGCAAATTCAGCTTAAGTACCTAACTCCAATTCATTTTTAAGCAGCAATTAGTATTTGTACATGTGATAAGAAGTAAAATTGCTATTAGTACCGATCATTATTATTCTTGTGAAGTCTCAAAAAAATTACCAATCAGAATCTCAGTTATAGCGATGAATGGTTCTGAAGGAATAGGATTCGTTGAAGCTTTAGATAAGAAAAAAGAAACTCTTGATGAGTTTGTAAAACTAATGAAAAAGTCTGATCAAGTTATTGAGTTTACTGTTACACATAAGACACCAACGATGTACTGGAATAAAAGTAAACATAAGTTAGATTATCCATCAATAAATGATTCAATTCTCGAAAGTGGAAGTATGACCATTCTACCGCTCATTATAGAAAATGGAATTCAGTATCACAATATTCTCTCTCCTACCTCAGATAGTCTAAGAAAATTATTAAAATATCTCGAAGAAAGATTTACAGATGTTAACATAAGAGCATTATCTTCTAAACCTACTGAAACCTTACAAGATTTCTTGACAGATAAACAATATACAACTTTGATACTTGCACATAGAAAAGGATATTATGAAATTCCAAGAAAAATCACTCTTGAAGAAATAGGGGAAGAACTAGGCATCAAGAGGATTGCATGTCAAGAAAGAATTAGAAGAGCTGAACAGAGAATAATTGATCACTATGTAAAAGAAAGCATGTTTGGAGTACTAGGATATTCTTGAAAAATAGTTTCAGAAAGTCTACTATTAGTTCCATAATTGTGTCAAAATTCTGTCTAACAAATCATTAAGTATTTTCTACAATAATACTATGTTGAAACAAATTTAAGGTGAAAAAATGAAAAAGAACAAATACAAAGAAAGAAACATGTTTCTGTTAACAATCTTTACCATCACAATACTACTTTCTGCAACAATTATCTTTTCAGCTGACGATTGTGTAACAATTCCATATCCTAGTGGGAGATTCGGGCATGATATGGTCTATGATCCTGTAAACGATTTGATAATTGTATATGGAGGAGGAGATCGTCCTGGTGGAGCTTACCTTAGGTATACTACATTAGCTTATGACTACAACAATAATAACTGGACAGATTTAGATCCATCAGGATCCCCAGCTGAATCATCTTGGGGAGCAATGGCTTATGATTCAGAATCAGCAAAAATCATTCATTTTGGTGGAGGATATATACATGCTTATCGAACAAATGAAACTTGGATCTATGATTTTACAACAAATACTTGGACAAAAGCAGAACCTAATCTAGTTCCTAATTTGCGAAGTGCTCAAGTTATGGCATATGATTCTGAGTCTGATGTCGTTATAATGCATGGAGGTGCTGCAGATGAAGAGGGGAATCCAGAAGGAGAATATCTTCACTTCAATGATACTTGGGCATTTGATGTCAATACAGATACTTGGACAAATATGACGCCTACAGGTTTAGATGTAGGTCTATGTGAATCTCAGATGACTTATGATTCAGAGAGTGATAGGATCATCATGTTTGGTGGGTATTTCGTTGAACCTTATGGAGACCCACAGGACGAATATTATTCTACAGCTGTTTGGGCTTATGATTATAATACTAATACTTGGGAAAATATTTCCACAACTATTCATCCAAAACCTAGAATTGATCACTCATTATCTTACGATACTGAAAGTGATAGAGTAATCTTAGTTGGTGGTCATAAAATTCAAGGAGATTTAGATTTACGAAACGAAACATGGGCTTTTGATTACAACACTCTGACATGGGAAAATATGAACCCAATTGATCCACCTTTGAGATTAGCTCATCAGACTGCTTATGATGCAGAAAGTGATTTAATTGTTCTCTTTGGTGGTGCACCTGATGTAACATTTGAATACGCTTCAAATAAAATCTACACCTATGATTATAACAGTAACAATTGGACTTTGATGCCATCAGATCTCTGTGAAACACCTATTTCTTTAGTACCAATAGTTACCTCATTTAGCATTTTAGCTATACTAGTTATCCTAAAGAGAAAAAAACATTCTCTTCTCTCTTCATGTTTTAGAAAATATAAGAAGTGATAAAAAATGAACAAAAAAATAATTCAAGTAAGTATAGCATTATTTTCTGTAATGTTGATGATTTCTCCATCTTTCGCAAATGATTGTACCTGGACTCCAGCAGATATCTATGACGAAACTTTTGAAACAAATATTCTTAATTTGATGGAACAAGGTCCTATAGAATCTTGTGCTTTTAGTGTTCTAAATGGGACAGAAGTGTTTTACTCGAAAGGATACGGAGCTCAAAATGGAACTGATGTAGCATACTATATTCTTTCAAGTGGAAAGATGTTCACAGCAACTGCTTATCTCCTCTTATATGAACAAGGATTAATTCATCTTGATGACAATATCAATGACTATTTACCTTATAAACTGAAAAATCCTGATTACCCAACATCAATAATCACAATCAAACATCTTCTCTCACATCATTCCAGCATAGCTTCAGATCCTGCTGTTATGTACTGGGAAGGTCAATTAAATGGGTCAGTTACATACCCTTCATGTATCTATGATTTCTGGCATGAAAATGGTTCTTTTTACTCTCCTGAGTATTGGTATGATTGGGAACCTGGTGCTTATCACCATTATGCTGATATAGGTTTTGATATACTTGCTCTTGCGTTTGAAAACATAACAGAAACAACTTTGATTGATTATATCGCAACCAATATCCTTGATCCATTAGGAATGACTAATACTAAAAATGATATTAGCGAATATGCATACGAAAAACTAGCAGTACCTTACAAATGGATTCCTGAAATCGAAGTAAATGAAGTACAACCTTATTACAATGCTTCCCTCATCCCTGGAGCAGGTGGTTTCTACTCCACTGTTGAAGATATGTCCAAATTTATGTTAACTCATCTCAATCAAGGAGAGTATAATGGAATAAGAATTCTCAATGAAACTTCAATTGAGCTTATGCATACAGAAGTAGGTGGAGGATATGCTTTAGGGTGGCTAACTAACAGAGTAATTGAGGGTAGATCTTATCAAGGGCATACTGGTGGTCCAGCAGTTGGCTATTGTTCAAGAATAGGAATTGTAGGTTCAATTGGTGTCGTCTCTCTTTATAATCAAGGAGCAGTAACTGACTATCAAGGTAAGATTTTTGATCACATATTTGATTTAACACTGAATCTAATAACTGAAAAAACATGTAAAACCAATTTCTATATCTTACCGTTTTTTGGAACTATAGCAATTATCGCGATAATTAATTTATATAAAAAAAGAAAGGAGATAAAACATGAATAGGGAAATAACTCAAACAATTATAGCAATTCTATCAATACTTTTGATGATATCTCCAACTTTTGCTAATGATTGTACTTGGTCTCCTTCAGATATTTATAGTGAAACTTTCGATGAAAATCTTCTTTCAAAAATGACAGATCTCCATGCAAATTCTTTAGCTTTCAGTGTACTAACTGGAACAGAAGTTTTCTATTCTAAAGGATTTGGAGAACAAAATGGAACTGATATCGCTTATCATCTCAATTCTGTATCAAAGATGATTACTGGCACAGCTATCCTTCAGCTGTATGAGCAAGGATTGATTGGCTTAGAGAATGCTATGAATGATTTTCTTCCATATGAATTGAAGAATCCATATTATCCTACTACAACTATTACTATCAAACACTTGCTTTCTCATCAATCGAGTTTAATGGGAACAGGGAGAGGATTTGAGAACTATTGGCCTTCATTAAATAATGGGATTTGCACTTTCCCTTCAATTATCTATGAGTATTTTCATGAAAATGGAACTTATTATTCCGCAGATAACTGGGAAAATTGGGAACCTGGAACAAGTATAAGTTACTCTGATGCTGCAATTGATATACTGACTCTTGTAGTAGAAAATGTAACTAGTATTTCTTTTGATACTTATGTTACAAACAATATATTGACTCCATTAGGGATGACTAATACTAGATTTAGAGCTGATGATTACTCTCCAGATAAAATAGCAATAGGTTATGATTGGAATGAATCT
>JAEOTK010000019.1 GCA_016839875.1 Candidatus Heimdallarchaeota archaeon | reverse complement strand
TAAAAAATAGTAAAATTGATGGCTTCAAAGGAATTCATCTTTTGCGTCGTAAAATTGATGATGAGATAGAATTTATTACTATAATGTGGTTTGATTCGTTAGAAGCTGTTCGTGCTTTTGCAGGAGAAGATTATGAGTTAGCAGTTGTTCCTCCAAAAGCAAGAGCCTTACTTTCACGTTTCGATGCAAGATCTCAACATTATGAAGTTAAAGCTGAAGTTAAATGAGTGACATAGTTGTTTATGTTCTATTTAATAGAAATTTTTTACTTCTTCTATTGGTATGTGGTCTGCGATTGTTTTACTGTAGTATGCTTTTTTAATGATAAGATTCTCAATCAGAAAATCTGCTGGAAGTAGATTCTTCCATCCTTCCATTTTACCTATTTTAAAACCGTTTTTTAGTGCTTTAAACATGGTCGCAGAAATACCTCCTTTGATGTAACCTACCCAGGATTTTTCTATCCCATACTTCTTGTATATAATTCTTTCTGGATCTGCAATTATTGGGAAAGCTGCATTTTGTTTTCCTACATATTTCATCATACTTTCCTTTGGAGATTGAAAAAAGGCTATAATATGAATCCCTTTGTTTTTGAGTTTTTCATAAATCTGAATTAGTTCTTGAATTCTCAAGTTACACAATGGACAAGATGCATAACGAAAAAATGATAGTAGAATCTTTTTTTCTTTATAATCTTCTAAGGAAATTGTTTTACCTGTAATGTCTTCAAGACTGAAATCTTTCGCTTGATCACCTGCTTTCAGCTTCATTAGGTAACCTCTGTGTTTATAGATTTCAGGTTATCTTAAAACTTCTATTGTTTAACAATAGTAAAAAAGAGGAGTAAAGAAAGAACAAGAACCATTTCAGGCAGAGATACATTCGATTGTTTATCCCGATAATAGTTTCTTGTTCTTTCTATGAACTTTTGTACAACATTCATTTTCATCACTTTAGATTCTTGAGATATTCCATGACTTCTTTTGGTCCTTTCTTAATTCCATATACCCTAAAACTTTCTATCGTTTTTGAAGCAAGATTTGTATCTATGTTCTTATCTACATGACACATCCCAACAACAAAGACTTTTATTTTCTTACCTTCTGAATATTTTTTCTCCAGATATTCTTTAGAGATCCCATATACTCCCATAGCAAAAGTGAATCCTTTATCTTTAGTAATTTCCTCTGATATTTTGTCAAACACAAAAGAATTCTTATCGATCTCACTTTTTATTGCAGTTCTTATAAATTCAGTACGAGTATTGTAAAATCCCTGTTCTACAAGATAATCTATCTTTCCAAGATCTACTGCGGGTAGATTTACTGTAATTTTTTCGTATTGTTTGATATTTTCGCCATCCATCATCCTTATCACCAGATGTTCTTAACCATCCATGGGGCTGGTCACTTATAAACTTTCTTGTTTAAGCTAGTAAGTAGTTTCTGAATAACTTCCATATGGAACTGGTGATTTCGGAACAATTGATTATCTGAAAATATTCCTTCCTCTGAAGTTAATTTTGAACTTATAATTGATTTGTTTGGGTTGTAGCTTAAATATTCTCTCTCGACGGGAATTGTATATGCATAGGACGCGAAGACATTCTCACTGTATGAGAAACACTTATAAGGGCATGAGAAAGAGTTGTGTTTATGTCAGATTATGTTCTAAAGACATATGACAAAGGATATGAGGATATTCAAGCAAAAGTTGGAATTAAAGTCGCAAACAACTGGATAAATGCTCATCAGACACCCGTTGATAGATTAAAGGACGTCTATTCCCAACCTGGGTTTGATCCTGAAACTCGTCATTATTGTTTCAAAGGAGACAAAATGGTTGGATTTCTTACTTCCAAAGTTTTGGAAGAAAAGGAAGGTGAACCAAAGAAAGCAAGTTTGGTTTTCCCATCTGTTCTACCAGATCATGAAGAAGCAACAGATTTGCTTATTAAGAAAGCACTTACCACATTAAAGGACAAGGGTGTTGAAGAAGTAGAAACCTATGCCTCAGCATTATGTGGTAATCAAGTTGAGCTAGCCAATAAACATGGTTTTACTTATGTCAAAGATACAGAGAATATTGTCTTCACACTTAAGGTAGAGAACATAGATGAAAACGTAAGCAAAGGAAATCTCAGAAAATTTGATAAAGAAAAGGATTTAGAAGCGTGGCTAAAACTTGTAGAAAAATACGATGCTTATGATGAAGATCAACTTGAGAGAATCAAGAAAGAAATTGTTGAAGATCTTGATTCAGAGTTTTCATTAGCGCACTTCGTTATTGAGGAAGAAGGTGAAATTGTTGGAACTTCACTTGTTTATAGAAATCCTATCAAACCTAATTCTGCTAACCTAGCTCATACATATTTCGAGGATTTAAAGTACCTTGAACAATTAGTAGCTAAAGCTGCAAAAGTAGCTAAAAAAGAGAATATTGATTACTTCTTAATTTGGTTGTTTGGTAATCGACTTCCATTCAAGAAGGATTTTGCACAACTTAACACTAATTATGCACAACCTTATGCAACACTATTTAATAAAAAACTGTAATGCTGAACGCTGTATTTCTTTCGACAAGATCACCGCGAAGATCACCCGCGAGGATCACCCGCGAAACCGAACGAAAGAGAAGGGAGGGAGTTTATTCATCTCGTGTTGCGATTTATATTTTTTAAATCAAACATCTTGTGAGATTTAAACTATAAGGACACTCAGCGCAAAATGGTTCGTTTCCCCAACAATCTGAAGTATCTTCAGTTGCATAAAAGCAATTGTTACTTGATAAACTACAATTCCCACAGAAAGGGATTTTTTCATTCATATTGCTAAGTTTATCTCGAAACTTCGAATACCTGTCGCTCTTCCAGATTGAATCAAGAGTCTGTGAATTAATGTTTCCAAATGAAAAAGATGATGATTCTCTTTCATGCTGGTTTAATGATGAATTGTGATTATATAGATATTTAAAACAAGGTGCAACTTCTCCATCTGATCGAATAACCATTGCTTCTGTAGACACATAAGGACAACTTCTTTTCTTGAAATTTGTTGAACTAGAGGGAAGCAATAGTTTAATCCCATACTCATTAGCATTGTCTTTACTCGAGGAAAAAATGTTCTTTATATCTTGAAACTCCTTGATTTTTTCTTTCTCGTTCATATAAAGTGGTATATTAAGAGTAACATTATTTTCCTTTGCTTTTTTCATCAATTCCTTATATCTCTTAGTGTAGGGTCTGTCTTTTGGAATAATGTTCTCCTTGAACTTATATTGCTCTTTGAAAGTATGTTGCATCTTCTCTCCAAATTGTTCTTTTGTTATTCCTAGAATAAAATTCCACCCATCCTCTCCCAGCTCGTCTAGAATTGATAATGCTTCTTCTGATATCATTGTGTAGAATACTTCTTCCGTTAAAGTTGAATTATATGGATAAAGATGACTCACTGAAAGGTAATCAACCCCAAGTTCTCCTAGTGATTTCACTAAATCTGGTAATTGTTTGTAATTTGATTTCATTAGTACGGTTTCTACACCCACTTTAACGTCTGAACGAGATTCATGATTAAGTAGGTAACTAAGGTTTGATTGAACTGATTTTTCATCATGGGAATGACCAACTATTGAATCTTCATCTGGTTTAAGTGTTTCACAAGAAAATGCTATTTCGTCAGCTAATCTGTTTTCTAGTATCTCATCTGTTATCTTTGGAGAAAGCAAAGAACCATTAGTTAAGAAAAAAAGTGATGCATTTGCATTAAGGTTTTTTTTTGCTATTTTGAGCATTTCTATGAAAGAAGGATGCATAAGGGGTTCTCCCATTCCATAGAGTACTAATCGTTCAATTGATTGAAAGATCTCTTCAGATAATCTTGAAAACGTATCTAGTGGAAGATAGGTTTTGTTTTTCTGTTGCCAAGATGAACTTAAACACATTAAACAGGAGAAATTACATGTATTAGTAGGTTCAAGTTGTATAACCTTAGGTAAGTTTGACAACCAAATCAAGAAAAAACAACATCAAAGTTATTTATTGATTTAGTTTTGTCTTATTTTGTGTTTTTTCTGAAAATACTTTTATTTGTGGTTACTATACTAACAGTAATCGAGTATAATAAAGGTGTAAATCCAATGGAATATGGATATATGAATAAATGGTTGCAAATCAACCTTACAACAAAAGAAATGAAAGATTTCACTGTCTCTGAAGAGATTCTTCGGAAATTTATCGGTGGTAAAGGTGTAGCAGTGAATTTACTGTGGGAGTATGCTAAAGGACTGGAAGATAAAGGAATTAGTATCAAGGAAATCAACCCACTTTCTCCTGAAAACATGTTGATTTTTGCAACTGGTCCAGTTACAGGTACAAAGTCACCGAATAGTGGACGTCATCATGTAATGTCATTAATATCTCCTCTAACTGGTTCAATAGGGTCAGGAAATTCTGGAGGAAGATGGGGAGCAAAGCTGAAGTTCGCTGGTTATGATGGAATAATGGTAGTTGGAAAATCAGATGAGCCTGTTTATCTTTCAATTATAGATGGAATTGCAGAATTAAAGGATGCATCAGAAATATGGGGAAAGAATGCTCTAGAAACAACCGCATGGTTGAGAAATAAGGAAGATAAAAAACGAGCTGGTGTTTCATGCATTGGTCAAGCAGGTGAAAATCTTGTACCTATGGCCGTTATAATTAATGAAGAACATAGAGCTGCTGGAAGAACTGGTTTAGGTGCAGTTATGGGTTCAAAAAACTTCAAAGCTATTGTAGTTGAAGGAGATAAAAGACCTAACATTGCTAAACAAGATCTGTTTAATGAAAAAGTAAGAGAACATGTAGAAAAGCTCAAAGAAAATGGAGTCACAGGACAAGGTCTTCCAGAGTATGGAACTGCAGTATTAGTCAATATTATCAACCAAAATGGTCTCCTTCCTACAAACAATTGGCAGTTAGGAGTTAATGAAGGAGCCGAAAAAATATCTGGTGAAACATTGACAGAAGAATATTTGATAAGTAAACATCCTTGTTGGGGCTGTGTAGTGGCTTGTGGAAGAAAATCCAAAGTTGATAGTGGCAATTACAAACTCACTTACACTGAAGGTCCAGAATATGAAGCTATTTGGGCTTTAGGTGGATCAACAGGAATTAATGATATGGGAGCTGTAATAAGAGCTAATCATTACTGTGATATCTTTGGAATGGACCCTATTAGTATAGGCTCAACCATCGCAGCTGCAATGGAACTCAATGAGAAAGGACATATCCCCGAAGATGATCTGCAAGGAATAGATCTGTCTTTTGGGAATGTTGATGCAGTTGTAGAGTTAACCTGGATGGCAGCCTTTCGACAGGGTCTAGGTTATTGGATAGGTGAAGGTTCAAGAAAAATGTGTCAACACTATGGAGCTCCAGATTTATCCATGGAAGTAAAAGGTTTGGAAATGCCTGCTTATGACCCACGTGGTGCTAAAGGTATTGGACTGAATTATGCAACAGCAAATAGAGGAGGATGTCATGTTACAGGTTATACAATTGCTGCTGAAATTCTGGGTGATATTGATCGTTTTACAATTGAAGGAAAAGCTGAATTAACTAAAACCTTCCAAGACTTTACAAGTCTCGTTAATTCCTCAGTGAATTGTTTATTCCTAACTTTCGCATTAGGACTAGATGAATATGCAGAAATGATAGGTCCAATAACTGGATGGGAAGTTGATGCAGACGAATTATTAGAAACAGGAGAAAGAATCACAAATCTAGAACGTATGCTTATCAACAAATTAGGAATTACTGGTAAAGATGATACTTTGCCTAAACGACTTCTAAACGAAAAAATGCCAAGTGGACCTTCAGAAGGACAAACCGTAGATCTTGCAACTATGAAGAAGGAATATTACGAGCTTCGAGGATGGAGCGATGGTATTCCAACTGCTGAAAAGATACAGGAATTGGGTTTGGATTAGAATTAATTCTAACCCCTTCTTTCTTTATTCAAGAACCCCCAATTAAGATTGATTAAAATGAAATTATTTGTTAAAGTATTTGCAACACTCAGAAAGAAATATCCTGAAGTTAATGATCTTAATCCATTAATACTTGAAGTTGTGAAAGGAATATCTATTTCTGAGGTGTTAGAGCAACTTGGGTATGCCATATCTGAAATCCATTTATTTTTGCTAAATGGAAAAAAAGTTGATGCTGAAACAATAATCAACGAAAGCGATAGTATTCTTTCTTTATTCCCTCCAGTAGGCGGAGGATAATTTAGTTAAAATGAAAATTACAAAAATAATACGAAAAGAATCACTCTGGTGATTCGTTTTCATTCAATGTTTCTTTGTTCTCTTCCTCGGATTCTTCTTCTTTCTTTGAATCTTTATCAAACAATTCTTGATATTCCTTTATTTTTCCTTCTTCACTTGTTTCCTCTAGTACAAGAACATACTCAAGGCATCCTCTGGCTCTTTCTCTTCTCTGTATCATATCATCAACATTAGTTGTTATGTCTAGATGAATTACAACATCAGCAGCTTCAAGATTTAGTCCTCTTCCCCCAAGAGGTGTAAAAACTAAAACACTAACATTACCTTCCTCGAATTCTTTCAAGGTTATACGTCTTGAATCCTCAGATGTTTTTCCAGATACATACTTAACATCTGGAAATTTGAGTGTATTGAGAAGTCTGTAGATTTGATCACCAAGAGCCAGATATCTAGTGAAAAGAAGAATTTGAGCACCTCTGATCATATGATCATGTATAAGATCAATAGCAGTACTTACTTTAGGTTGAACCAATCCACGTGTAGTTTTTTCTTCAGGATTATCATATCTTGGCAGATCCACTCGATAGGAAATTATCTCTTTGCTAGCTTCTATAATAGATCTGAATAGTTCTTTATTTTCATCATTTTCAATATACTTCAGAAACTCTCCTGGAGTTGATTCCAGCAGTAATAATCTTGAATGAGTAAGTTTGAAGAGTCTTAGAAAAGCTTTGACTAAGTCCTCCCGAGCTTCATTATTTTCTATTTGAAACCTACTTACTCGATAAGGATAGCTCTTTGGTTCTGATTGCAATCTATCTAATATTCCTCCATAAGACAATTTGATTATCTCTAATCGAGATAATTTCTCATTCAAATTCCTCTGAATTGTTTCAATGGGTTTAGTTATATGAGTTGAAATAAGCTGATCAATCTTAATGTAATCCTCGCGTTTGATTTTGTGAATCTTTGTAACTGTTTCATAGGGAGATAGATCAAGTCTTTGCATAAGTTTAGCATCTTCTCCAAGTAGTTTGAGGATTGCTTTAGCTCTCTGTTGATCACGTGTCCCTGTTAATCCAAGGATGGGGAAACTATGAACTTTCTCTCGTCTCCTAAACAGTACTTCGAAATATTTGCTTAGACGAAAACCTGTCATATCTCTTGCTAGTATGTCAGTGACTTCATCAATAACACAAAGGCTAATGTTTTCTAAAATATCTTTTTTCAATTTATTTCTGATTTCAAAATGGTCATTCATTAAAGCCGTAATAGGTGAAAAGACCACAGATGCGGCTTCATACATCTTACTCTTTTGTCTTAAACCCAATCCTTTACCAGTTGAATCATATAGATATCCAATTTTCTCAATGAAACCAAATTTCTTTGCCATTTCAAGAGCTTGACGACATCTTAATCCTGCTGCTTCTCTTGCTGAAGTGAAGATAAATTTAGCATTTGGATTCTCGTTCTTAATTGCAAGAAAAGCTAAAAGTGCAATAACAGTTTTTCCTGTTCCATATGGATAATTCAACAAAATTGATGAATCTGGAAGGTTTTCGATTATCTCACCAGTAGCTGCTAATTGGTAATCTCTTTTTTCAATTTCCAATCCTTCTAGTTGCATTTCAAAATCAGAGGGGAGGTTCATAGTATCCAAATCAAATGCTTGTGAGACCTATTACTTATTTTTTTGTTTTTAAGTTTTATTAAAAAATAAAAAATGAAAGGAAAAAGACTTATTTTCCTTTATCCTTTTCTTTTTGGATTTCTTCCTTGATTTTTTTAGCTATCTCTCTGAATGGAGCTGGTATCTTATCGAAATCAAAGTCCTCTCCCATTTTGAACTCCATTTT
>JAEOTK010000129.1 GCA_016839875.1 Candidatus Heimdallarchaeota archaeon | reverse complement strand
TTTCAAAAATTCATTAGAAAATAGAATAATAAGACCAAGTTGAATAGATTCTACTAGGTCTATTTGGAAATGTATGCTTTCAAAGTCTTGAATAAATTCTCAAAAGCTTCTAATGATGCTATTTCATAACCATGACTATTTTCTCTCACTTGGCCAATTGTAGCAAGTTGGTCAGCAACTCCTGTTAGCCCTACAGAACTTGCGTCACTTGCTGCTCCTGTGAATATCGCACGCTGAAGTTCAACACCTACAGATTCTGCTGCTTTAGTTAAAGCTTCTATTAATTCAGTACTGTAAAACTGTTTACTATCCTTAAGCCAGATCCCAGGTCGTTCATCCACCTCTAGTGGAGAATGAGATGCTGTTGGACATCCATCCACTGCTATAAAATAGGTTGGTTTGATTTTTTGAGCAAGTGTTCTAGCGCCAAAACAGCTAGTTTCTTCTTGAACAGTGAAAGCCACTACTAAATCTATCCTTGGTTTAATATTTTCATCTTTTATGGCTTTGAGTAATCTCAATAATGCAACAGCTCCCATACGGTCATCGAATGTCCAAGCAGAAATTAGTGGATTAGTTTCGTCTCCTAAGATATGTGGTCCACATTCAGATCGAAGGGGAAGTATTCTTGTTCCTGCTTGTATACCAAAATAACGAAGTTTTTCTGAAGAGTATCCTGTAACTACTTTAACTTCCTCCCATTTTATTTGAGTATCAGTTTTTCTTCCTCCATGACCAGATCCCATGGCAGTAACGCCTTTTATGGTTTTTTTCTCACCAAAGATCTCAACTGGCCTTTCACCAAATTTCCAAGGGAGACAACCACCAACGCGTTCTACATTTAATGATCCATCATTATTGATTTTAGTTACCATTAAACCAATCTCATCTATATGGGCTGCTAAACAACAAGATACATCATTTCTTTCTCCCTCAATTTTAACATACACATTTCCAGTATGGTCTTTTTCTGGATTATATCCTAAGGATTTCAGCTTAGTAAGGATAAATTCTATCATCTTTCCTTCTGTTCCTGAAGGAGAAGGTATCGCTAATAACTCTGAAAATATAGATATAATTTCTTCTTGATAAGGTTGCATGTTTATAGGACTTCTAAGCATAAATAAAAAGTTTTTAGATAAGAAGAAATACCAAATTAAACAAAATAAAAAAGGGGAGGAAGTAGAACTAGAAATCAAATGCATTGATTTCGTCTAGTGTGTTATATGTATTTTCTACTGCTTGGCGTACTTGATCTTCAGTTTTTGCTCCTGTGCATACTAAATTACCGGATTGGAATAGCAGAAGAACTGTCTTTGGTTCAGCAAGCCTATAAATCAAACCTGGAAATTGTTCGGGTTCGTACATTGAGTGCTCTAACCATAAGGCTGCTAATTCAAGGTTTATTGTTCTATGGTTGAAATGACCAGATGCTACAATGTTTTGTACTATGATCTCAGGATCTTCTGTGATCTTTGTACCAACAGTTCTGAGTATCTTTATCATTTGATTTACACCGTCGTGAACCATGTCGGTTGATTTCGCTCCAGTTAGTACAAGCTTGCCTGAGCTGAAAACAAGACTTGAAATCTTGGGTTTTTTAATTTTTAAAATAAGACCTGGGAAAGTTTCGGGATTATAACTTACGAAAAGGTCATCATCATCTATTAATGTTTGATAAGCAGTTACAAGGTCTATGGTTGTAAAAAGATTGATACTTGCAACAACATTTTGTATAACTATACCATAATCTATGCCTTTAGGAGTCATTTTAGTCAGTCTCTTTAGTTTATATACTAATTGAAGCAACAAATTACCATCTATTTAAAAAGCTTTTTATGACATGTTTTATTAGAATTAAAAGACTGGGGCTTTTAGACCCTTTCTACGCAATTTTCGCAATGTAACAAATTTCATTGGTTTTAATGAAGGTTATTTCACGCAAGAACAACCTTCAGTTTCTATGATTTTACTAATTGCGTTTTTCATAATTTTCTTCACAGTATTTGTCTTTTCTTTGAAAAGCTCGATTACTTCTTCATGAGTAACTTCTTCTTGCATACCTGCTCCATAATTTGTGACTAAACATAATGTTGCATAACAGATTTTCACTTCTCTAGCAAGAATAGCTTCTGGTACAGTTGTCATCCCTACAAGAGTTCCATCGATTTTTTGAAAGAATTTAATTTCCGCTGGTGTTTCAAATCTAGGACCTTCAGCACAGATATTCACACCAGTTTCAAATACTTTTTCTCCTAAATCCTTCAAGAGAGATATATAGAAATTTCTTAACCTTGGGCAATAGGGATCTGTGTAGTCTAAATGAATAACACCTTCTCGTGAAGATCCATCTTCAAATTCTATTTTTGTTTCTCCATCATAGAAAGTTAATATTCTGTTCTTTGTCATGTCAATTATTTGGTCAGGGACAACGAAATTACCTGGTTCTATGTCTAGATTAATCGAACCTACAGCATTCGTTGCTAGTATGTTTCTTACTCCTAGTTTGTGAAGGGCATAAATGTTAGCTCTATAATTTATTAAATGAGGTGGAACAGAATGTTTAGGTCCATGTCTTGGAAGAAAAAACACATCTTTTCCATCTACAGTTATTTTACTGATGTTTACAACTTTTCCATATGGAGTGTCAATTTCTAATTTCTCTGATCCTTCAAAGATTTCGTAAACTCCAGAACCACCTATAATCGCTAATTTCTCTTGCATTAGAAGAAAGTTAGGAGACATATTAAATGAATGTTTCGAATTTTGGCGAGTAATTCTCTATCAAAATAAAAGTATTCAATTATGGCGAAACAATCTCTATCTCTTCGATTGATTTCCATTTTACTTTGTAACCTAAATGTTGACAAATCGGTATTAGAGCTTCTTTATACTCAGGAAAGTCATCTTTTAGTGATGATAATGGAATTGTTGATATTTTGCTCAATCTAGTCTTTATTTCTTTGATGGCACTTTTTTTAACAAACCCATAACTTGAGAGAAAAGATATTGAGTGTTCTTTCAAAACCTCAACTACATCTCTTAAATCTAATATTTTCTCAATTTCATCAGAAGAATATGCTTCAAGTTTTTCTTGTAGAGTCTTCATCTCTATCAGGTTTAGAGTCTCATCCATGCTTTTGCATATTGCTTCAGTATTTCTAATGAAATCAGAGATTCTCTCCTCAAAATCAGAATAGTTAGCTTCTAGAATTCTCACGATATTTGAGCTTGGAATTTGAGTTCCAGAGTAAAAGACTTTCTTGATATCACTTAAGTCAATGAAGTGATCCTTTAGAGATTCATCAATTAGATATATTATTGGTACACCGAGTTTCTCAAGTTCTTGCATTTGTCTTCTTTTCTTTTGAATATATTTCATGGTGTAAAAACCAACAATTTCAAGGTAGATGCTTTTATCTCCGCGCTCAAGTAAGAAGTCAGGGACATACATTCTCTTTCCAACAATGATGGCTTCTGGTTCAGCTTTAGCCTTCCAACCTTGAAATCTTCGCCATGTTTTTTGAAACTGCCCTTCTATTTTGGAGTCAATCTCAGGACGAAATTCCTCCTCTTCATCCCTTCCAAATGATGGTAAAAGAGGTAGTTCACTCGATTGTAAAGTAAAAGCTGCTACTCTGTTTCGTGGTTCAACAGAAGCTCTTAGGTAAAAAGCTATTTTTTCTCTTATCACGTTACGTAGGATATATGTAGTAACATTAGAAATGTTCTTTCCCCATCCACCTTTATCACTGAAAAGTTCTAGTGGAGGTTCAATGTTTATCTTATATCCTCCTTCTTCTAAAGTTATTTCTGTAAAGACGTAGTTCTTCTTTGAGATATAAATAAGATTTTTAGCTAGATATCCAGGCATCTTCTTCACTTTCATTTGCAGATCTAATGAAAAACAAAGAATTGTTTCAATAGTGTCAAAATTAAAATTTCTTATAAGCTGTATAGGATCAAGTTCATCCTTTTTTACAAGAATCCTTTCTGAATCTAAGTCGTAATATAGCAAGGAATCCAATGAATTTGATGGGAGATCAAGTTCTAATTCTATTTTTCTTGATAGTTCTTTTCTATCTGAAATTGAAACAAATCCCTTTGTATGTTTGTTTACCTCATCAAATACTCTTTCCCTTAACACATCAGCTGTGAGGTTTCTTAGTGCTTGATTACTGTCACTAACTTTGGATAAAAATGAGACCATGTCTTCTGTTTTTGATTTCTCTTTGTGAGTCTGCTTGGATAATCCTAGTATATCTTCAATACTTCTTGATGAAAAACTATAATGTCTGCTAGCGGAGACTATAAGGGATTTTGCGATTTTTTCGGATGGAAATAATCCTCCTAAAACTTCAAAGTCTACTTCTGACTTTTTCTTGCTTAAGTTCACTTCAAGAAATTGGATTAAGGATTGTACCTTATGCTTTTCCTCGTCTTGAAGATACATAGGATGAAAAATAACTTTTGATTTACTACCTTTGATATCGTATTCTAAATCTGATAAAGCTATTCTCAATTATATCACATCCGATTTCTTTCTTCGTTTTACGGTACCTGTTTCTATGGTTTCAGGAGAAACTAACTCATATAGTATGGCTTTATCTTCTTTGGGTCTCAATATTCGCCCTAATCTCTGGATGAATTGTCTTGCTTGCCCAGTCCCACTTACTATTATTCCAACATTCACTGAACCACAGTCCCACCCCTCATCTAGTACTCTTCCTGTAATTAACTTCGTATATATTCCTTCACTAAACTTGGATAAGATTATCTCACGTTCCAAGCTTTTTGTTTCATGTGTGATGGCAGGTATCAAGTGATTTCTACTCAATAAATACACCATATCATTGAACTCTGAAAAAATTATCATCTGATCTTCTGCATGTTTTTCAAGAAGTTCTTCAACTTTTTTGAGCTTTGAATTTGATGAAAAAACTAGAGTTCTGGCCCTTCTATGAGCATCTAAGGCTGATTTTGCTTCAGGATCTTGGTTGACACGAAAAACAAGATATCGTTCATAGTCTCTAGGTGATCTGATCTGAATGTTTCTTTTTCGTAGATAACCTCTGTATGTTTTCATATATTCTTCATACTGTATTCTTTCATCATCATTAAGAGGAACTTTCAATGTTTTTAGTTGATAATCTGCTACATAACCATCTTCAGCCAGATCTGAAACCCTAGCAACAATTATTGGCTTTCCTATTAATTCGAAAAGCAATTCTTCACCCTTATCAGATCTATCTGGTGTAGCAGTTAAACCCAATCTATTTCTTGCTGGAAGACCTCTAAGCACTTTCAGAGTTTCTTTAGCAGCTCCATGATGTGCTTCATCAAAAATAAGGAGATTGAAATCTTTTCTCAGAGTGTTAATATTCAATCTTGCGCTGTCATAAGTTGTTACTGTTATTTCTTTTATTTCTTTTACATTGTCTCCAAGTTGTCCTATCATATCTCTTGTTACAGAGGTATATCTAATCAGATAATCAATCCATTGATGAAGCAGATTTTTAGTTGGAACAATAATAACAGCTTTTTGTTTTAGAATCTCAATCGCTTTTAATCCAATAACAGTTTTTCCTGCAGCTGTTGGAAGAATAACTACACCTTTGTTATCTTGCTGATTAAATTCATCAAGAGCTTTCTTTTGATAATTTCTTAAATCAAGTTTTACTCTAAATTTATCTAAATAATTCTCTGATAAAGTTGAATTCTGAAGAACAGTGGAGCTTATCTCGAATTCCTTTTCTTGGAACAAACTAAGAATCTTAAAATAAAGATTAGGAGGTGCTCTATATTCATTCTCTTTTTTTGGATTTAATCTTATTATCTTTAGAAGATTAGAATCATCGATTTTACTATCTGATTCTATTATGAGATCAAATCCTAATCCAAAACGAATATTCACCTTCTTTGTCATTTTTCTTCCTACACTCAAAATATATGTTTTAGATATAAAAACGCTGATTATTTATAAAAATAAGGAAAAAAGGATATAGATTTATCCTTAAATTGATAATTTCCGTGGATTCAAGTAGAGATTGCTTTCACTATCATCTAATTTTACTTCTATGTCAGAATCCCTTAATTCTTTTATAGATTTCTTAATATTTTTCTTGATATCTTTATGGAATCGAAGTGTAGAACTAAATAAGATGAGTATATTAATGAAAGTTTTATCCATTGCTAAAATTGGATCAAGGATGTCTATTTTGAATCTTCCACCTAAGTTCATGAATTTTCCATCAATTCTTGCAATTACATTATTATGAATATCCTTTATCATCCAATCTGAACCGAATGTTAGTCGTTTATCATCAATCATGAACGAACGGAAAATATCATTTTCATCTAAATAGCTGAAACCAAAAACTTCTCCTTGAAATCGAGGAAAGTGAGCTAATCTCCTTATTCTGTATAAATTGCGAGTATGCTTAGAAACACAAACATAAACAGGACATGGTTCTTTTGTTGCGTGAGATACAGCAAAACTTTCACCTTGTAATCTCTCAATGCTACATCTCCAATATCCACTTGGAGAGAAAACCTTCATAACAAATCTTCTTTCTAGAGGATCTTTATTCTTCCATGATCTTTCTCTCATAGCAAGAAATCCATATTGCTCTTTGTCAACCTTTATTTCACCGATCATATCCATGTCTTTAGTCCACTGTCTATCTTTTTGAGCACGTTGAGCATCAAGTCTAATACCCCATTCTTCTTTGTGCATTTTTGTACGCCAAAGATCTACATCTATGTGTTTGTATACGATTTCTTCCTTTTTCTTCTCTTCCTCTTCAGGTGCAGCTGCAACTGCTTCGGTTGGAGCTTCTGCTACTACAGCTGGTTCCTCTTCAACAGCGGGTTCTTCTTCCATTTGAACGACTTCTTCCTCTTCCATTTGTACAGCTTTTTCTTCTTCTTCTCTCATCTGCAATTCTTGATAGAGCTTTTCTTCTCGCTTTCTTGCTTCTTCCTCTTGCATTCTAATCCTTGCGTATTCTTCCTCTTCCTCGTTCTTTTCTTCTTGTACTTTTTCTTCTTCAATGTCTGTTTGTTCTTTTTCTTCCCAAGACATAATTATCTACCTTACAGAATTAGGTAAGTAATTTCAATACTTTAAACTTTCTATGGTAAAAAACTGAATATTCAGTTGTTAACTGTCCCTAAATTATAGTTTTAATAGAACACCATAAAGTTCTGGCAATGTTTCAACGACATCACCTTTAACTAAATAATGAATTAGTCGGTCATAATATGTTGGAGTAAGATTGAACAAAGCTTTCTTTGTTTTAGGAGGAGGAGCAAGCAACACATCGCAAGCAGGAAAAACAGTTAAACTAGTTCCAGCACCAATTGCAATTTCGCTTCTTCTTGCTAGTCTCATTGCTGAACGAAGTAGATTCTGATCTAAATTTTCTTCAAAGAGTACTGCCTTAGGTTTAAGAGGTTTCTTACATTTAGGGCACTCTGGATATGGAAGTACTGCAATGTGCTTATCATAATCCCATCCCTCCTCAAAATTACATCTGAAACAATGCATGATATATGGGGTTCCATGTAGTTCGTAAACATTAGTTGAACCAGATTTTTGGTGTAGACCATCAATGTTTTGGGTTACAACATGAACTCTCTCCTCACCAAAGTGTTTTTGAATGTTAGTAATTGCATCATGAGCTGGATTAGGCTTTGGGTCGACAAATTTATCATACAAATCTCTGAAAAACTCCCATACTTTTTCTGGTTTCTTTCTAAAAGCCCTAAAGGATGAGACCTCGTAAGGATCATACTTGTCCCATAAACCACCTGGAGATCGAAAATCAGGAATCCCACTAGGAGTACTAATTCCTGCACCTGTATAGAAAACCACAGAAGATGAATCTACTATGTGTTGTGCGATTGTCTGAATTGTCTTATCCCGATCTTTCATGTAAGTTCACAGATGTATTCAATAAATTCTACTTGAATATAATATTTTACAGCTTATTTTTATTATTGAGGGTTATTTGCTGATTAACGTTATTTAATAAAGTTCAAAAAGCAAACATAGTTTTAGTAACCATGGAATTCCATCTAACTACACCTATTCCTCCCGAAAAGTTAAAGGAGATAAAAATAGGTGATATCGTTTATGTAACTGGAACTGTAGTTACAGCTAGAGATGAAGCTCATTTGAAAGCTTTAGAAATGAAAGAGAAAGGAGAGGATCCACCTGTTGATTTTGAAGGTATAGGGCTTTTTCACTGTGGTCCTGTAATGAAGAAGAATGAAGAAGATGAGTGGATAGTAGTAGCTGCTGGTCCTACAACTTCTGCAAGAATGGAGATCTTTCAAGACGAATTCATTAAAACATTTCATCCAGGAATAATTATAGGAAAGGGTGGAATGGGTGAAAGAACTACAAAAGCTTGCCAAGAAGAAACTTGTATCTATGGCTATTTTACTGGTGGGGCTGCCCTTCTAGCAGCTGACAGAATAAAGAAGGTTAAAGATGTTTTCTGGTTTGAGGAACTAGGTATGCCTGAATGCTTATGGGTTTATGAGGTTGAAGAATTTGGTCCTCTTACTGTAACTATTGACACTCATGGTGGTAATCTGACTGAAGAATCTAAAAAGAATATTCAAGCAAATAAAGAGAAAATTTTGGAGGAACTCTAAATGAAAGATATAGCTCAAGTTATCGAAGACACTGCAGCAAAGTTGCTAAAAATCGCTGCAACAAAATTACCAAGTAATGTCAAAGAATCTCTTCTGAAAGGAGAAAGAGAAACTGCGGGTTCATTAGGAAAATCACAATTACAAGCAATCAATGAGAATGTTAACCTCGCTGAAACTCATAGTAAGCCAATGTGTCAAGATACTGGTTTGGTTTCATTTTTCGTAAAAATCGGAGATGATTTTCCATTAAAATCAGAAATCAAGACTGCTTTAATCAAAGCTACAGAGAAAGCAACACAAAATGTTCCATTGAGACCAAATGCGGTTGACATGTTTGAAGGTAATACTAAAAACAATGTAGGGATTAGAGATTATGTTCCTTGGTTCTATTTTGATTTGGTTGAAGGAGATAAAGTAGAAATAATTGCTTTGCCAAAAGGTGGCGGATCTTCGAATGTTGGTAAGATGAAAATGATACCTCCTGGAAAAGGGATAAAGGGTGTCAAAGAATTTGTGGTGGAAGCTCTTGCAGCTGCTGGACCTTTAGCATGTCCTCCCTATACTGTTGGAGTTGGAGTAGGCGGAGGTGAAGATATGTGTATGAATCTTGCAAAGAAAGCTCTTCTTAGACCACTCTATCAATATCACAAAGATGAGAAGATAGCTAATCTCGAAAAAGAACTTCTTGAAACTTTGAACAAATTAGAAATAGGAGCAATGGGTTTGGGTGAAGGCCCCAGTGTTATAGATGTTCATATGGAATTTGCAGCGAGACACCCTGCATCTTTACCTGTAGGTGTTGTAATCTCTTGTTGGGCCTTAAGACATGCTGGTGCAACAATAGATAAAGAAGGAAATGTGGATTGGCATCCACACTAATTTTTTACATTGAGTAATTCTTATTAAAACATCAATAATAGACTAGTGTATGAATGAAGAAATTAAACCTCCTATTGCTAATAAAGAAGCAAAAATTACTAAAATACATGGCATAGAATTAAAGGACGATTATTTTTGGTTAAGATTTAAAGAAAATCAAGAAGTAATTGATTATCTAACAGCAGAAAATGAGTATACAAAGGAAAAGACAAAACATCTTGATGCTTTTACTGATGATTTATTCAATGAAATGAAGAATCGGATAAAAGAAGATGATGAGAGTGTACCCTATAAGTTCAAAGATTATTACTATTATAATAGAGATGAGAAAGGAAAAGAGTACAAGATTTATTGTAGAAAACATAAAAGTCTAGATAGCGAAGAAGAAATCATATTGGATCTAAATGAACTAGCTAAAGGTTTTGAATATTATAAGCTTAGATCACTTAAAATAAGTCCTAATCAGAAATTAGTAGCCTACTCAATTGATAACACAGGTTATGAAAAATTTGTGATTTATATTAAGAATCTTGAAACAGATGAAATTTTCACTGAAGGAGTGGAAAATATAGGCTGGAATCTAGAATGGGCTGATGATAAAACAATATATTATGTTTTAAGAGATGAAGCTCAGAGACCTTATCTATTAAAGAGACACATACTTGGTACTTCGGTAGAAGAAGACATTGAAATTTTCGAAGAAACAGATATAGAGAGAAGAGTGTCCATTTACAAAAGTGAAGATGAAAAATTCCTTTTTATGGATTCTAGATCAACCTTGAGTTCTGAATTCCGTTTCTTAGACTTAACGAATCCTCTTGGTGATTTTGTAGTTATACATCCAAGAGAAGAAAAACATGAATACGAAATTTCTCATAAGGATGGATTCTTCTACATTGTTACTAATACAGATGATTCTATAAATTTTAAATTTATGAGAACTCCAGTAGACAAATTAAGTAAAGATAATTGGGAAGAAATCTATCCACACAATGAAGATGTTAGACTTAGTTGGACTGAAGCTTTTGAAGATTTTATCGTCTTATTTAAGAGACAAGATGGCTTAGTAGATATTGAGATTTTCTTTGGTATAAATGATGAAAGAAATCACGATATTTCCTTACCAGAACCTGTATATGGTGTTTGGAGTGGAGAAAATTATGAGTATTCAACTAGTGAATTCAGACTCAGATATACTTCATTAGTTACTCCAATGTCAACATTTGATTATGATGTTAATAAAAGAAAATTATACCTAAAGAAAGAACAAGAGATTAAGAATTACAATAAAGAAAATTTTGTAACTACTCGGAAATTCATAACTGCTCGTGATGGGGCTATAGTTCCCATATCTATTGTGCACAGAAAGGATATCAAAACACCTGCACCAACTTACCTCTATGGCTATGGTTCTTATGGTTATTCCATGGATCCTTATTTTTCACCAACTATTTTGAGCTTAACTGAGAGAGGTTATATCTATGTTATAGCTCACATTAGAGGTGGAGGAGAACTTGGAAGACAGTGGTATGAAGATGGAAGAGTATTAAAGAAGAAGAATTCATTCTATGATTTCATTGATAGCGCGGAATATCTAATGAATGAAAAGATTACAACTAAAGATCAACTCGTAATTGGAGGAGGTAGTGCAGGAGGATTGTTAGTTGGAGCAGTTGTTACTTTGCGTCCTGATTTATGTCATTTGGTAATAGCTGAAGTGCCATTTATAGATGTAATCAATACAATGCTAGATGAAACTATACCTCTCACAGCTCAAGAATGGAAAGAATGGGGTAATCCAAAAGATAAAGACGCTTTTGATTATATCATGTCATACTCACCGTACGAAAACATAAGAAGCACAGATTATCCCCATATTATAATAACAACAGGATTAAATGATCCTCGAGTTGCATTTTGGGAACCCGCAAAATTTACTGCAAAATTTAGAGCATTAAAAACAGATAACAATGATTTAATTCTAAAAACAAATATGGGTGCAGGTCACAGTGGAGCTTCAGGTAGATACGAATCAATGAAAGAAAAAGCTTTCATTTATGCAAATGCCTTAGATAAAGTTGGGCTTGCTAAATGAATCTTTTTTCCCTCTATTTCCCTATTTTCCCTTCTGTTGTTTTAACCAATTTGAAACAATGAAAACTTAATAAAGAATGTATGAACTAGTTTATTGAAGAAAATGAATTTTACAGAACTTGTTTCAAAAAGACGAGCTTATAGAAAACTAAAACCTGTAGAAATTACACCAGAAATGATAAAAGAGCTTATTGAAATTACCAAATTCGCTCCTTCCTGTGACAATAAACAACCTTGGCGATTTGTGTTCATTTACGATGAACAAAAATTATCCGAAATAAATGAAAGTTTTCATGGAAAAAACAAATGGGTGAATAATGCTTCTCTTTTAATAGGTGTTTTTTCATCAAGTGATCTAGATTGTAAAATTGAGGACAGAGAGTATTATCTTTTTGATACAGGAATAGCAGTAACATACATCATGTTGAGAGCTACAGAGATGGGGCTTGTTGCTCATCCTACTTCCTATTATGATGAGAAAAAAGCTAAACAAACAATGGGCATTCCAGAAGATATGGAACTTATATCTATTATAGCTGTTGGAAAACGCACTGATACTATAAAGGTTAAATTATCTCCAAATCAAGAGGAAGCAGAACTAGAGAGACCCAGACGTATGAGTCTTCAATATTCAAATTTTCTGAATTTTTTTGATGACGAATATGAGGAAAATAAAAAAAGGTTAAATAAGCTATTTGAAGAATAATTATGTTTCTTCTGTTTTACTAACTTTATTTTCCAATCTTTCTTTCAATCTCTTTTTTTTCGTAAACATTTGATATCTTTTCACAACAAATGCTGTAGCAACTGCAATTAGCAAAATGATGTAGATAATTTTAAGAACAATTGAAGTAGAGAGATTGGAACCTATGAGTAGTCCATGAACTACTCCAAAGACCACCGCAATATAATTTAAAATATGGATGTATCTCCACCATTTACCTAGTTTACTTTGAAGAAATCCTGCTAAAACTGCAATTATAATTAGATATAAAGCAGGTCTTCCAGCTAAAATCCAGAAAGGTAATTTTGGAACAAATACCAACACATCTCTAGCATTTATTGCAACAAAAACAGGATGTAAAATTATCGAGCCTAATCCAAATAGTGCTATATAGTGATGAATGGTTTTGAATGGTTTACCAAAGATTTTGTATATGTCTTTAGTAAAAATTGCCATAATGCTAGAGAGAATTAAGGAAAGTAGACCTAATAAAGCGCAAATTTGAGTAAACTCATCTAAAACACTGGTTAATCCTCCAAGGAAAAATAGAACAATAACAAGAATATAAAGAGCTAGAAAGGATGAGATTAAGATGATTTTTTTAGTCTTTTCTTCCATATGCTTTCTTATAGGATGGAATAATAAGTTTTTCTCGAATTTTTTGATTTTATTTACTTCTTAAAGAGAAAAGATTTAGAAACATTTACACATAATTCATCATTATTCTTTCAAAGTGTAATCATTTGTTGTATATTTTTCCTTTATCTTTATTTCTCCGTTTTGTAGCTTTGTTGCGAACTGACCGCAATTAGTACCTATATCATTTTCCTCCCAATCACCAATACTTATTGATGCTTCAAATCCTCTATTTCTGAACTCCTGAACAAGAGAATGTGATTCTTGGTTTTCTTCTGTGATTCCACTTCTGAGTTCGTTATTCACTGCTTTGACGGTTGGATTTACTGGAGTTAATTTAATCCAATGTTTTTCAGGATTACAGTACTTCAAAATTATATCTGGATCAATTTCAGAATCTTTAGCAACTGCAAAATTCAGTGTAACCTTTCGATCTCCTTCTCTGTACCATTTTTCACTGTATTTCCCAATCTCTTCAATAGTCCAAACATTAGGTGACATCCATCGTTTTCTTGTTTCCTCATTTGTTGAATGTATTGAGAATTGAAGCTGGAAATTTCCTTTTGGATAGAATTCATTTCTTATTTCTATTAATTTATCTAGAAATCTCTCTGCTCCTTTAGGTGCAATTGTACTGATACATGGCATTAACCCTGGTGCATCATAAATAGAAGGAAGTTCCTGTAATAAATCTAACACAGCTTCATTTAGTGTAGGTTCTCCCATTCTAGCAAATTGAATCTTGAATTTATCTATAGGAACTTTACCATCTGAAAAGCGTGCTCTTATCATTAGATCTATTTCTTTGAGCATATCTTCTTTTGAAATTTTACCATGATAGAACTCACCAGCATCGCACATCATGCAACCTATAGGGCATCCATACATAGTAGATATAATAAGTACCCATTTCTTCTCTCGAGGTATAGGAGGCTCAAGACTTTCAACAAACTCTACTATCTTTCCTTGATTTTTTGCTATGTAGAGGATTGCTAAATCTTCCTTACCATACTTAGCTATGAGTTCCATTAGTATCTCCCTCCAATGACAGTCTTTTATTTATTTCCATTGCTGCCTTCATTCCATCCCCCATTGCTATTGAAACCTGTCTGTAGTTTCCTTTTTTAGCGTCCCCTACAAAATATAGTTTAGTTCCTTCTAAGGTTTCTTCGTATTCAGCTCTCAACTCTTGAGATAAAAATTGTATATTCGGTACTCTACCAACTGCAACTATAATTAAATCAGCTTCAATTGGAAATATCTTGTTCTCCATTTTAGTAAGGAGAATTACTTCCTCTTCCTGAAGGATTATTTCAACAGGTTCTCTGTTCTTCAGTATCCTGATCTTGTCTTCCTTTTCCACCCTTTCCTGAAGTAGTGGAAGACTTTTTGTTGAGCTAGTCCTCTGAATAATGGATATGCTCTTAGCTGTACTACGTAGATTCATAGCATAATCATATGCCACATCACCACTTCCAATAATCAAAATAGATTTATCTTTTGTGAGTTGTTTTCCATCGTATATGTCATAGAATAATTTATTTTCTTGGAGAACTTCATCCTCACCTTTAATCTCTAATTTCTTAGGAATTGATCCTGTTCCGATTATAAGATATTCAGCTTGAATTTCAGATTGTGATGTTTTAATCAAATATTTTGATTCTTCATGCTCTACTGATTCTACGATTTCACTTATGTAAGGGATATTATTGTTTAGAAGTTGAGTTTTTATTAAATTAACGAATTCCCAACCCTTTATTCCATCAGGAAAACCAATTAAATTTTCAATAAGATTGGCATTTCGTATTGTACCACCAATCTCTTTTGCAATTATCGTAACTTGATGGCCTGAACGCATAAGCTGAATTGCAGCTGTTGCACAAGCAGGTCCTCCACCTATTAATGCAACTTTTACTTCTTTCCTATTTTTCATTTAGTATCTCCTCTGAAGAAAGACAGACTCCAAAACCATGTGAAATAGCTCTAATTGTACCTTCATGTAACTCTTCGTTATATGTAGCAGTACCATCTACAACAAAGAAAACCTCAAAACCATTAATGAATGCATCTCTTGCTGTTGTCTCACAACATAGATGTGTCATTACACCTGTTATGATTAACTGTTTAATAGAAGATTCCTTGATCACTTTTGTAAACTCAGGACTGGAAAAAGCACTATATTTGTCTTTTATAATTGTAATCCCTTTATCTGTATCAATAAAAGATGTGATTTCCGATAACTCGTTCTCTTTTGTGATATTATCTTTCCACCATTTTAACATTAAATCATCTGATCTATCACTCGAAATGTGTTTAGTAAAAATGATTGGTCTTGCTTTATCTTTCATAAAAGATATTAGTTTCTGGATAGTTGGGATTATCGTACCTGCAGATGGAATATGAGCATGAGAATCACGATTCAGAAAATAGTCTTGCATATCTAGAACTAGAAGAGCTGCATCATCTAAATTTAGAGTAAATGGCAAATGCGATTTACTTTCTCTGCTTATAGTTAACCATTTTTCTATTTTCTCTTTACGATTAGTTAGAGAGAAGTAATGCTTCTTTTCCATCACTTAAACTAAATAATACTCCTTAATAAATTGATTTACTTGTAAGCCAGAATACTTTCGCCATCTGGAGTTCTTTTTGTTCTGAATCCAACTTCCATTAATCTTCTTTGAACTCCTTTAACAAAATCCTTACCTCGATATTTGGAACCAGGACTCCCTACATAATGCAACAATCTTCCTCCTTTTCGAAGAATTCTAATCAATTCCTTATAGAATACTTCAGAGTATAGCTCTCCTGCTAATGAGAATCTAGGGGGATCATGAAGGATTGCATCAAAATTCTCATCCTTAAATGATTTTGCAGACAAGGTTGCATCTTCCAAGATTAGCTCGATTTCTTTATTTTTTATGCCCTCAAATAATTTCGCTGAGAAAGGATTTTTTTCTGCAATTTCAATAACATTCGGATCTTTTTCAATTGTTATTACATTTGCTCCAATCTTATATGATTCAATTGCAGTATATCCCAACCCCGTACAGATATCTAGAACAGATTCTCCCTTAGTTATTCCTATCCACTTTATTTTTTGCTGTGCGTCTTCTAATGGTGCTAGATGTTTGGTTCTATGCATCCTGATACCATCAATCTCTATAGTGGGAGCTGAATCTTTAATCGGTTCTAGCTTATAATATCTTTGATCAAAAAAAGCTATTTTGATTGGTTTTTGTGCTAATTCAAAAATTGATTGATCTTTCGCAAGTTTGTTCATAGTACGAAGATTGTAAACGAAATCACCAATCTCTATTTTGTCACCTTTGAGAAAAACTTCAGTTTCAGTTATGCCAAGATTCAAATGGATTTTAATGGATTTCTTTCTTTTTCTATGAGCTTCAAGTATTTTTGTAACTTCAAATGAATCTATTAGCATTTATTACACAATCAATAAGCTGTTGCTTTCTATTTATAACTTTGATTTTGAGAGAGAAAGGATGTTAACTGATTTAGTGTAGATATTCTAAACAAACACACAGTACTTATTCTATTTGATCTTGAACGATTTCCTGTTCCTCTACATCTTGAGATGGTTTCTTCATGAATGTTCTTCTCGTTTTCAAAGTTGGTCCATATAGAATTACTATGATACAAACGATAAAAGCATAAACAACAACTCCACCACTCCAGAAAGTGACTTCTACATCTAGAAATAAGAATACCGAGAAGTTATGTACAATGTGAAATAGAGCAACTATAGGTATACTTTCTGTTTGAATATACAACCACGTATAGATAATAGACAGCATTACTACTGTAAATACAAATTGTGGAAATTGTGACCAGGATCTATCGCCTGAGATATAAAATGTGAGATGCCAGCATGCCCATGTTACACCAACTATACAACTTGTAACTAAAGGATTAAAGATTCGGTTTAGTTTTGGAACAGCATAGTTTCGCCAACCTGGTTCTTCTGCTATACCAGAAAAAACTATATTGAGAGATAGAAGTACCCCTAAATTCCATGCATTCTGTTCCATGAATGGAGTTGACGATGGTAAATTGCTAATATATCTGAGGACTTTGAGTAACAAATATGTAACTACTGGTATTAAAACTGCTATCACATACCAATGAACTTTCACCTTAAACTTCACCAAACGTTTAGAAAATTTCTTTAGTCCTTCCTTCTTTTCGAAAATGCCTGTTACAATCAAAGCTGCTATGAAAGGACCAAAAGCGGGAATCAGAGCAATAAGATAATATAATACTCCCATGAAACTGCTGAAATTTATTATTAAACTCATATCACCGAATATAAAAAATAGTAAATATCCACCACCCCAGAATATAACATAAGTTAAGAAAAAGAAAATGAGTATTGGTAAAACATCTGATTTAATGAGTTTCTGACTCATAGATTTCTTTTCTTCTACTTGTTCTGACATATTCTCAACCCTCTATGAATCTATTTTGAATTATTTGTTAAATTCAACAATCTCATGAACATTTCCAAAGGGATCTCGAAAGGCAGTAAAGATTCCTGCAGGGAATTGGATTGGTTCCTCGTGAATTAAGTTTACTCCTTTTTCTTTCATACTCTTCATTTCATCTACAAGATTGTCAGATTCAAAAATAATTACAGATTGTGCTTGTTTTGGGTAATCAATTTTGGTTTCTTTTTCTGCTTTATACAGAAGTAATCTAATTCCATCATTTACTAAATCAACAGCTACTGGTGGATAGTAATGTTCCTTTGATAACTCAAATCCTAGTTTCTTAGTATACCATTCAATTGCTTTAGTTAGATCAGGGACATTTATTTGAACCATACCTACTTTCATTTGAATCTCCTCTCTTTCATGTGTAAATCGCACACTTATAAATTGATACTAGAAACAGGTTGGAAAAACATCTATTGATCAGATGAGAACGCTGTACTCTCTGCATATTGAACTACGCCCAAGTTCTTTGCCAGAGCAGCTGATCCTATATTATCTGCAACATAACTATAGAATGCAACTTTTCCTTCTGTTATAGCTTTATGAACACAAGCTGCAACTACCTGTCTACCGTAACCTCTTTTTTGGTATTCTGGTAATGTTTCTACAGCTAGTTCAATCGCTCTGTCATTTTCTTCTTGAGCCCACGCAGAGCTTACTTTTTTGTTGTCTTTCTTAATAACAAATATCTCCTTTTCTTGAACAACATCTGGAAATTCATCTGGTGAAGGTGTACAAGTAAAATAACAACTTACGAATGTAGTCATTTTTTTACATGGAATAAATTCACTAAAAATTCCTTTTGCAGTTTCAATATCTTGAATTAAAATTTCTGGTTCTATTTTTTTCAATTTCTCCCGAATAGATGATGGAACTGTATGATTGAAATAAATTGAAAACCCGCTTACATGTTTGCTGACATATAGAAGACAATCTTTATTCGCCTCAAAAGGAACTAAATCTCCATTTTCATCAATGTCATTTTCGAGTTCAAGATTTAATTCAATTAACTTTTCTGCATCCATTATCTTCGCAGATAATTTGTTAGTTTTGTTTAAATACGTGATTGTTATTACATCAAAGTATTATTTTTCATAGGGTTTATCTCTCAACTTATCTACTGTTCCTAGTTGTTCTGCCCATCCCATCCAGTTTTTGTTTCCCCCCTCAACATAAGCTTCTAAAGGCATTGAGACAAAATGTAATTTCTCTAATTCTTCTTTAGGAACAACCTCACCTTTGGATAGATAGGCGACTGCAATCTGCATTATTTTATCAAGTATAATTGCAGGTTTACAATAGTATTCTTTTCTCCAGTCATCATCTGGCAAACTTTCATTCATTTTCACCAGTTCAGATACTGGATATGCTACAAATGTACCTGCAGCTCCAATTGGTAATCCTCCAGACCAAGTGAAACCATTTTTCTTTGCAAATTGTTTATAGATTCTTAATGCCACTTTATTGTGGTAATATTCAAGATATCCTGCACAAGAAATTGCAAAAAGCAATCTCTTTTTTTCGCTAATTTTACCTTCTTTAACTTTATCAGAAACTAGATTCATTAATCTGATAGTCATATATGGGGCACAGTCTATATACAGCGGAGAAGAAATTATTAGAATATCACTCTTATCAACTACTTCAATCATTTCTTCTATTCTGTCCTCGTCCTTAAGAGTATGATAGATTTTAAATTGATTAATTGTGAATTTATCCTCTGCAAACCTTTTGGTAAATTCTTTTGCTAAAGAATGTGAAGCACTTTTCTCCATTCGGGGGCTGCACATCAGAATAGTTACTTGTTTAGACATTATCATCACCTAAATCATTTATGCCCTCTACTATTTTTCTTCTAATTTCCTTTTCATCCATAGAATGGTAGATTATCTGAGAACTGTGCTTTGGGGCGCAATTATTGAGAACATTTCTATTTGCTAGATCTGTGAATATTTCCTCTTGTTCAGGATCTGATTTTTCTAGAATACCTAAAACACATACATTAGGATACTTATCATATCTTGTTTCATGATGAATTTCATCATGATGTATTCGAAAGAAGGGAGAAATCAAGCTAATCCCTCTATCTAAAGCTTTTTTCAAATCAGCTGAATAACCACCATAGGTAATTGGGGTAAGATAGATTACATTATCAGATTGAATATTTTTCTTTGCTACTTCTCTAGCATGATCATTAATTATGCAAATACCAGGAGTTTGAACCCAGCATTTGAAACAGCCAAGACAAGGTTTTATTTCGTGTTCATGAAGAACGATTGTTTCTCCTTTGATGTTTCTTTTATTGAATTCTTCAGAAACAATCTTCTCAACCTTGGGGGTGAAAGAATCATCTTTACACATCCCATTGAGAATTAGATAACTCATAGGTTTTTTTGTAATCAGTCTTTATTTATACCTTTGCAAATCCCTTCCTCATTCTTGAAGAAAATTTATCTAGCAGTTTTCCCTCGAATATTTCTTAGTTATCTCTTGTCCATGTTGTATTTAATCAACACTCTTGGTTTCTAATGTTTTCCTACCCCATGATACTAGGTCTTGTTTGTTTATTTTTTCTGCTATTTCTATACCTCTCTCCAAATATGGAACAGCTTTCTGGAACTGATCTAATCGTATATAGGTTCTACCAATCGAAATAGATCCAATCGCTTGGGTAATTATATTTCCAATTTTTAACGCTGCTTCATATCCTGACCTATAGTACTCCATAGCTTTTTGATATTCTTTCTTTCGTATATGTAAGTCACCAAGACTAAGAATCGAAAAAGGAACACCAATTATGAATCCCACGTCATCCCTAAGTTTCAATGATTCAACAAGAAATTTCTCAGCTTCTTCTAGATTTCCATTTCTCATTTCTAGAAATCCTAGATGTCTTCCTGCAAAGGACATTTCCACAGGGTTGCTCGTATTTTTCGCTAGATGATATGAATTATTATACCATTGACTTGCTTCTTCAAATAGCTTCCCTCTCTCAAAAAATAAACCACGATAGAAATAAGCCATGCTAAGGTATTTAGTGTTCTTAACTACATCTAATATCTCTATTGCTTTAATAATATGATCGATTGATATGTTTAGATTTTCAATTTTTTCTTCTGGATGTGAAATTTGTTTATAATCCCAAGCTATTGCATATTGTATATTTAATCTTGCACTTTCTAATGATTGTTTATCTTGTATAAGTGTCTCACAAATTTGTAGTTTCTCTGCTGCTAAACCAAAACTCTTGTTTTCCATGAGGACTGCAACAACAAGAACCTCGCTATAAAATAGATAAAATTGAATTTTAAGGTGTTCTTCAAAACCTTCTTCTTGAATAATAGGTTCACCTTTTTCTAATAATTCAATAGCTTTCTCCAAATTACCATTGTAGTAGAATTCTTGAGCTTTTTCTAGAAACATTTCGATTTCTTGTTTCTGTTTTTCTCTCATTACTGTTAACATACACGTAGGTATTGATATATTTTTTCAGTAAAACTCAAATGTTTTTTCACTTTTCTTGAAACTAATCTTGAAAAGATATTTCGGTTGTGTCTTCAATAGATCTTATGAATCTATCACTTATATTACAATAAAGGATTCCAATAATTCCAACAACTGCAACAGCTACAAACAGCCAAACTGAAAATGTCTCATATAATTCAGGATTGATAAATCCGATAATAGCTCCAATCAAGAGAGGGATTCCTAATACAAAAAATAAGATTGCATAGAAGTTTGATAGACCTTCTCTGTCAACACTGAACTCCTTTTTCTTGATAGCTTTGTGAAATACTTCATATCTATCAATCAAGAAGTTTAGTTGACCAAATGTCATCAAAAACCCAAGTATGAATAGAACGATGCTAATGATTATCGAGTAAACTTCCATGTAAGATCAATTTATAGAAAGATGAAAATTATATTTAAACTCATCATATTGTTTTTTTCATTATAATGAAAACTGTTTTTTTCTGATAACCTTGCTGTTTAGAGGACCTTATTGGAAGGGAACACTTGCCTTACATAATGATTTTGTGTTAAAAAAGAACGATTTTCTAGTATTTTTGTAAGAAGTTCCTAATGAAGTGTCGAAAATTCTCTTTCTTCTTTACATCTTCTGGATCATCCTTAGATTTACCGAGTAGAATCCTTCTATCTTTGTTTGTAGCATGATTACGATAGTAGATTCTAAATAACACTATCAATATGAAACCAAATGCACCTAGAATAACTGTTAATACGATATAGAATGGACTCATTCAAGGAAATATGGTTTATAAAAATTTAAATTTTGGCATTTAGATGCAAGATATTCATGTATAAGCAAGATAATAAAAAAGAAGCTTGTTTGTATAGTATTTCTAAGAAATTGTTTTAAATTAGCAATAATTAAGGAATAATATGATAAATGACTTTTATGTAAAATTAGCACAACTAGCAGTTAATTATTCATTAGAAGTTAAAAAAGACCAACGAGTTATAATAATTGGACCAACGCAAGCTGAAGAACTCATTCAAGCTTTCTATGTGGAAGTCTTAAAAGCTGGTGGGTATCCTATGTTGTTTCTCCAAATGGAAGGAAAAGAAGAATTACTTTATAAACATGGTTCCGAAGATCAAATTTTATATTATGACGAAGTCGACAAAAAAATTGATGAGGAATTTGATTGCTTTATTATAATTCAAGGGGATTATAATCGGAAAAAACTCTCTTTAGTAGATCCAAAATTAATCGCTAAAAAACGGGGCTCACCTGCAAATAAAGAGTTTGAAACGAAAATTAAGAAACGATTCGCTAGCGGAGAAGCGAAGCGGGTAACTGTTCCCTACCCTTGTCATTCTTATGCTCAAGAAGCAAACATGGATTTATTTTCATATTCAGATTTTGTTCGGAAAGCATTGAAATTAGATAAAGAAGACCCAATTAAAGAATGGAAGGAAATGGAGAAAAAATATGAAAAACTGGTTCAAAAATTGAATAAATTCGAGAATTTTCAAGTTTTAGGGGAAGATACAAATTTGATACTTTCATTAAAGGGTAGAATATGGTGTAATGCTTGTGGTCGTCTCGAAATACCTGATGGTGAGGTTTATACAGGTCCTGTAGAGGATTCTGTAAATGGACATATAAGGTTCACTTATCCAGGAATTTATCAAGGAAGAGAAATCGAAAATATTTATTTAGAATTTAAGGATGGTAAAGTGACAAAAGCTACAGCAGATAAGGGTGAAGAATTGCTTCATGAAATATTAGCAATTGAAAATGCTAATATTATAGGTGAGTTTGCTTTCGGATATAATTATGGTATTACTAAATTTACCAAAAATATGGCTTTTGACGAGAAAATCGGAGGTACAATGCATTGTGCACTAGGCAGTGGATATCCTGAAACTGGGTCAAAAAATCATTGTGGGATTCATTGGGATATTCTTAAGGACATGACACTTCCTGGATCAAAAGTTATAGCAGATGGTAAAGTTATTTATGAAGAGGGTCAATGGAAAATTTAACAAGAAGAATTACTTAACTCTAACTCCCTGACATTTAAGGACTTTTTGTTCCTTTTTCTTATCCACATCTCGAAATAATAATTTAGAAACTCAGATTTTCGGTGGTCCATTTCTAATGACTTCTCTAATTTGCTTAGCATCACCAGTCCAATCAGTTACTGTTTGTAACCACCAAGTAATTCCAATTTCTCTAAATTCCTTGAATTTATCATATTCTGTCTGAATATCCTCTCCCATATTATAGTAAACGCGTACAATATCATATGAATCAGGAAGTTCACCTTGAAGCTTCAGATATTCTTTGATTTGCTTATATTCTTCTATAGAAAGAGGTCTCCCAGCAGAACCATGTAAAGGAATAATCCCATCTAGATTGACTGCTCTTCTTAATGGACCTTTCTTTGGCCACATTCCTCCTCCCCAAAGTTTAATTCTTGGTTGTTGGATTGGTTTAGGGAGACATTTAGTTTTCTCACTTTTATAGAATTCCCCATCATAACTAAATTCCTTGCCACTCCACAAATTATTCAAAACTTCTATATGTTCATTTGCCATTCTAGCAGCTTTGGATAGATCTGTTTCTTCATTCATCATCCCCATCTCTTCTGAACCACCAAGTCCAATACCTAAAACGAACCTGCCATTTGAAAGATGATCTAGAGTGACACACTCTTTCGCTAGTTTCCAGGGTCTTCTTCTAGGTAAAGGAGTAACTGTGGTTCCAATTAGAATTCTTTCTGTTTTAGCTGCTGCAGCTGCTAAAGTAATAAAGGGATCGACCATAGATTTTGATTCACCAGGATAAAGTTCACCAGGATAAAAAATATGATCCCATAAGAAAAATCCATCCCATCCTGCATCTTCAGCTTCTTTTAAGAACTCTACTATAAGTAAAGGATCTCCAAAGGTATTTCCAAAATTAGGTGCATATAAACCGAACTTCATCTTACCACCTTAATGACCTACTATTTCAGTATAAAAAGCTGTTTCATTAGTAAAATGATTATAGGTTAAATAAAGCTTTGAAACCCATCTATAACTTTAAAATTCTCCCAATACTCCCGATAATGTTAATCATGAGCTCTAAATTTGCTACAAAGTTCAAAGATTATCTTCCTGAAGCTAGTCTGATGCCTTTATTAGTTTCCAATCTATTAGATGCTCTTGCAATTTCGCTTTATTGGATCTTTTTCTCGATATGGTTAAATGAAGAAGTAATAACCCCTGAAGCAGGTTATACATATCCATATCTTATGTTAGCAGTAGTTCTGTCAATTCCAGCTTTTATTTCTATTATAGGTAGTTCATTATTAAGCAGTTTTTCCGATAGAATAGGTCGTAGAAAAGAGATTATGTTCTTTGTTCGAGTTTTATTAATGGCTCAATTTATTCTCCTAATTTTCTTTAATAATTCAGTTTGGCAAATTATGCTCATTCTTGCTACTTTCAGTTTCCATAATGTGTATTATATTTTACACAATGCTCTATGTACATCTATCTGTCATCCTGATAAAAGAGGTCAAATATCTAGTTTCCAATTGTTTTTTGCAAGTCTTGGATGGATGATAGGGAGTAGTGTATCAGGAGTGATTTTTACTAATCTTGGTATGATTGGTAATCTCAGTTTTGGAGCAGGCTTTGCTCTATTGACTGGAATTGTTGTTTTATTTTCCCCTTCAAAACCAAAAGCAGAGTATCTTGAAGATAAAGATGAAGAAGTAATTTTGCATACTGAAAATGGTGTATCAAATAATCCTTCCGAAGTAGAAGTAAAGCTCAAAAGAACAACAAAGAAAGAAAGGAATTACTGGCAAATTTTAACTAGTAAGAATATACTAATCTTTTTAGTGGTTTTTGCAGTTTTAGATTTTGGTTCAGGACCTTTTAATGCAATGTCATCAGTTTATCTGAAGGGAGTAGGTCTTCCAAATAATTTCATTGCTTTAGCAAACACATTAGCTACATTCATTGGAATGATTTTTCAAATTTTCCTTGGAGTAATACTTGACAGAAGAGGAAGACGACCTGTACTTCTAGTTGCAATGCTTACTTATCCGATCTTGTTTGCTCTTATCTTCGGCTTTTCGAATTTCTGGATAGCTATATTCATATTGTATTGCTATCCTCTGTATGCTTTGAGGAATCCAACAGCAAATGCAATTATGTCTGATTTAACAAGCACAAAAGAAAGAGCAAGAGGAATGAGCTTGCTTTCTTTTCAAAATACAATTTTCCTATACTTAGGTTCTTATTTGGGTTCTTTCATCGCTGACATATCAGCTCGAGGATTGTACATCTTTCCTATATTCCCCATTGCTTTTGGAGCAGTAGCTTTTATTCTCGTATTCTTCTTCATAAAGGAAACAAATGTGAAGTTGCTTAAGAAATATGAAAACTCTGTTAATACATTAGCTGAATAGAAAAATCTAGTATTGTATTTTGCACCCTTTTGATTTGATCTGTTTCATCCATGTTTCTAGCTTTTCATTCATCTTGAAAGGATTCTTAGAACCTTTCTTATTGATACCTAGTTTCTGAAGATTATCCAGTTTCGTTAAGCTGTTTGGGAGACTCTTAATTGGATTATTAAAGAACTGTAATTCTGTCAAGTTTACTAAATTACCTATACTCTCAGGTAAGGTTTCAAGTTGATTTTCTTGTACCCAGAGTTTTTCTAAATTAGATAGTTTTCCTATAGTTTCGGGGAGTTTAGTTAGATTGTTCTTCCACACTCCTAACCATTGGAGACCAGTCATATCTCCTAAACTATCTGGGAATTCTTGCAATTGAATATTGTATAAACCAAATTTACTTAACTTCTTTAACTGACCTATACTCTCAGGAAGGAAATTGATTTGGTTGACAGATAAGTCTACTCTTCGAACTCCTTCTAGATCACCAAAATTCTTTGGAAGTGTTTCTATCTTATTATTAAAAACATCCAAATTCTCTAAGTTCTTCAACTTTCCAATAGAAGCTGGTAAGAATTGCAATTCATTATCTCGAAGGAATATTTCTTTAAGTTGATTTAAACTTGAAATACAATCAGGGAAAGATTCTAATCCCTTCTTCCATAAACTTAGTTTTACTATCCGATAATCTTTAAGAGAAAAACCATGATTATACATGGCAGCACTTTTAACATAAGGAATTTTCTCTCCAACTATTCCTTCTAATTCTTCAAGAACAGCTGCATCCCTGCTTATCACTTGTATTCCATTATAAAGTGACATATCTTCTTTCTCTGGTTCCACTATTATCCTTCGATTCTATCCTTGAAGCACATATATATTTATCTCATCAATTGGTATTACATTACAATGTGCAGAAAAGGAGTAATATCAAACTCCAACTATTTTTTTTCTACAATATCTTTTACAACTTTTCCCTCTTTGACAATCCCCCAAGCGCAAAACAGAAGCGATTTCCACCTACTAAACAATTCTTTGTTTGGGATCTCTAGCAATTTAACAAAATACAGAGTAAGAACAATTCCATGACTAACCACAAGGATTTTTTTGTTGTTATATTTCCTATCAATTTCTTCGATTACCTTTTGGAATCGTGTCAAAGCAATATGAGCTGATTCCCATTGACCAATGCTTGTATTCATTTGTAAGAATGCTTTTGAGACATTTTCTTCATATTCCTTTTGAGTATCTTTGAAATCATGTCTTCTATTCAGTTCATTTAATCTTGAGTCTGCTGTTATTTCTTTTTCAAGTTTCTTGGAGAGATAGTAAGCAGTTTGAATAGTCTTTTTTTCTGCTGAAGTGTAAATAATATCTACATCATCAAATTCACCAGAAGTAAGAATCTTCTTTGCGCTTTTAATGCCTTCTTTAGATAAAATCCATTGGTCAGCAGGTTTTGTAAGGTCTATTTTTGTTAATGCATGTCGAAAGAAGATGAATGCATTGTTCATAGAATCAGCTTTCTCATTTTCTTGTTTATTCAACTATATCATGTATAATTTTTTTATCCTTAACAATACCCCAAGCACAACTCTTCAGCTTTCTCCATCTAGAAATAGTTTCTTCTGTTGTTTCTTTAAGAATACTAGCGAAATACAGTGTTAAGACTATACCATGAGTGACAATCAATATTTTCATGTGAGAATGTTCTTGTTCTATTCTGTCAATAGCAAGCTGAAATCTTTTCAAAGCTTGATTTGCAGTTTCCCAATCTGAAATACTTTCTTCTTGATTCTCTAGTACTTTTACAACTTGTTTATTATATTCTTCTAGGTCTTCAGGCAATTGCGAACCTTTTTCTATCTCGTTTAAACTAGGATTTGTGATTATTTTTTTGTCTAATCTATCTGCAAGAAAATAAGCTGTTTGAATAACTTTCTTCTGTGATGATGAAATTATAGTATCAACGTCATCAAAAATGCCAGTAGCAGCTACTTCCTCAATAAATTTGATACCTTTATCTGATAATACCCACTTGTCAGAGTGCTCTTCTGTATTTTTTGTTACTTGTGCATGTCTAAGGAACACATATGTATTGTGCATAAAACCATTATCCTATAATTAAATAAAAATGTTCTTAGAAAAGAGATTTGGAGAGGATTAGTATGTGCTCTCGTAAAGCTGTACTAACCTATCTCTAACAACATCGCTTCTATATTCAGGGAGAATCATAGGTCCATATCGTTTTTCTTTTAGTCCCAAAGAATCTATTACAGAGATTGATTTCTTGACATGATCCATAGATAGTTTTCCTACCTTTGCTTTCTTTATCTCTTTAGCAGCTTCGATACCCGCACGACGTCCAAATACGTTAATCTCCAATAGTGAATTACCCATCAAACGGTTTTTACCATGTACTCCACCAGACACTTCCCCTGCAATTAACAAACCTGGAACTGTACTGTGACACCATTCATCATGGAGCACTCCACCATTTTGATAATGGAGTGTGGGATAAACTAGAATAGGATCAACTGTCATATCGATTCCGAATCTTTGAAACATTCGATCCATGGCAGAGAGATTTTTTACAATAGTTCCTTTTCCTCTTAGTTCTTCGATTAGAGGGGAATCTAACCAAACACCTCTCATCCCTGTTGGTGTTTCTATAAAATTATCAGTACTTGTACAACATTTAATTATTGCAGATGCTTCTACATCTCTAGGTTCAAGTGGATAACAAATTTGTTCTCCATTATTTCCTAGTACTTGAGATCCTAATCCTCTGACTTTTTCAGTAATCAGTAGTCCAACAATCTGTTCAGGATAAGCTGCTCCTGTTGGATGGAATTGAGTAGATTCTAGATTTCTTAATTTTGCTCCAGCTCTGTAGGACATTAGCACACCATCCATTGTTGCACCGTAATGATTAGTTGTTGGGAAGCCTGATACATGTAATCTACCAAAACCACCAGTACTCATTATGATTGTTTTTGCTTTAACAACAAAATATTGTTTTGTTTCTAAATGATATAGAACAGCTCCTGCAACTCTTCCTGTTTCATCAGTAAGAAGTTCTATTGCTGGAGTAAATTCTAGAGAAGGTATATCGAGACCTCTAAATTCATCTCTTATAACTCTGAATATTTCTAGACCCGTATAATCTTTTGAGCTGTGCATTCGAAAACGGGAAGTACCTCCACCAGATAGAACCATGAAATTACCATCCTCATCAAGATCATACATTACGCCTAAATCCTTATGCCATCTTAAGACAGAAGGAGCATCAGCAACTAGTGCTTTTGCTAGTT